>JAUVAY010000069.1 GCA_030591505.1 Flavobacteriales bacterium
AAATCCTTAATTAATTTCCACCAGTTTGAAGAGCGGAAAAACTTGGATTTTGAAAAAGGTTTCCAAGAAACTTCCTTAGGATTATAAACATAATTAAGCCCTGCCTTCCAATTAAAATTATTATCGTATTCAGTATTATAATCTCTATGATCAATTTTATTATGGCTATAGGAAACGGCAATATTTTCTACATCCCAAATATTTGATTTTTTCTTTTCCGGACTTCTTTCCTTTCTAACATTAGTAAAGTTTATACTTCTTCTTTTTGTAAAGTCTTCAACCTCATATTCCCTCTCTTTCACCTCTTCCGGACTTAAATTTTCTGTGGCATCACTAAATTCAATATCAGGAGATAAAGGGTCGTATTGAGGCGTGCTTTTCCCTACTGAAACGCCATAAAAAAACGGGACTTTAATCCCCCATTTTTCTGGGAAGAATTTACCTAATTCAAAATTAGAGGCAAGGTCGATTTGTTTTGTTGTTGCACGAGATCGTTCACTTACTTTTTGCTCGATAGATCCAAAACCAGGCGTAGTATAACTTCCTGCAAGAGAAACATTACCGAGATCTGCTAATTTAGCATCCAATCTACCCGTTGCAGCCCATCCTCCTGATTCATCAAAATCAGTCAAGCGAAGTTCATTAACCCAAACTTCAGCCGATAGATTTTTTCCATCATCCTCAATCCAGGGGTTGGAATATTCACCATCTTTTTTAGGATTTCGAATACCTATCATTATTACTTTAACTCCACTAAGGTTAGGATTTCCTTTTATTGTTACCCTTGAATTTCCCTCCATAAAGGTGATAGGTAAAAAGGTAGGATAACCAAGTTGATTTCTTTTATTCTTAACTTGTTGAAGTACTTTGAATTCAACAACCATATTATTGGCTTCGGGCCAGATATTATAAGGATCTTGATTATGCCACTGACTCGGAGTTAAGGGGATTTCATATTCGTAATAGTTGTTCTCAAAATCAGTTCCTAAACGAATAAAGCAAGACATTTCACCGTATTCTACAGGTTCACTTTCTCGCAACTTCTCCATGTGAACATACATTCTTAATTTCTTGTAAGAACGAATATCTAAAGAGAAGTTTCTGTAGCCAGCACGAGAGTCTCCGTCTTCCAATCCGCTAACACCCAACACCATAGATTGTTCGTTTAAGGCTCGCTGATTGGTTGATGCGATATCTAATTCTTGTTGAATACCAGGAGGAATTACATAATTTATCGGTTGTCGATTACCGTTTTGATCAATATTTACTGCCGTTATGTAAAATTGTGTTTCTGCAGGGTCTGAACCAATTATTATTCCAGGTGTACTAATTTCTTCATACTTCCTCCATTCTGATCTAACTAAATTAAGACGGGCAAAACGCATTGAGATCGGCTTAGCAAATCCCTTCATGTACATACGCATAAAGCGGATAGAACGGAAATCTGCAATCCCATTTACTACCTTATCTGGTTTTTTGACAGGCACTTTAAATTGTATCCAATATACCGGTTTACTACTTCCATCTTTAATAATTGGATCGGCAAGTACATAATCATTAATGTTGTTATGACCGATATTTGGTACACCATTGCCATCATATAAATCCTGAGGCTTCAGAGATATTTTGTACTGGAAATAACTTTCTGTCTCATTAAGGTTATTATCATTATTGATATCTTCTGTAGAAGGAAGTGTTGTAGATGATGTAGGATACGCTTCAGGAGAGTCTTCTGAAGTAGGTGAGTTGCCTTCTAAACCGTTGAATCTCTTATATCGATCGAGTGTATTTAGACCGTCAGAATCATAATCAGTTCCTCGAAAATAATGGTAGTTATCTGAAGAAGGGTCATTAAAAATTTCATTTTTTGCCGCTTGCGATAAAAACGAATTTGTTATCAAAGTAATATAGTCTTCAAAAACGGTGTTTTCACCTGCGTCATTAAGTCCATCTAATCCAATATCCTGAAAGGCATTAGAGGTGGTTGTATTATCAAATGCATTTACTATGGTTTGAATGGTTGGAATTATTCCCCAGGTTGTTTCTGTTGTTGAAACAGTCAAGTCATCCGGCCCGCTTGGAAGTCCATTTTCAAACGAACGTCTTGAATCACGAAGAACATCTTCCGAAACATTTCCAAGGTTAATGTACAGATCTCCATAATTGGATGAATTAGGATCTTGATAATAAGGAGAGTCTTCATTGTAAGGATCCATGATCCAAAACTCTATCTCCTCAATATTGGAAGCTTCAAAATCGGTAGTGGTTAAGCTTCTCATAATCCCTCCCCATCTTGATTTCGGCGCTAATAAAGAACCATCAACATCCAGTCCAGAACTAATTCCACCTTCACCATCAGGTATTTCGAAATTATATACCCCTCTTTCCTCTGGATAAAAGGCCATATCGAAAGTGGTTATGTTTTGAGGTGTACCCGTAGATAATTCCTTATTAGGAAACACTTCATTTTCTAATACCTCTCTCATAAAGTGATTCGACTGAATATCATCATTAATATTTGCCGGTGTAATGCTCGAGTTCCTGAAAAACAGTGGGTCGATCACATACCAGGCAAATCGCGCTCTGTTATAACCAAGTCGTAGGTCATTATTAAATGCGGATTCAGGAAACAAATCGGTTTGAGCTTGTGGAATAGAAGCAATTTGCCATGCGGTAAAGGCACGAAGATCTATTCGTGATTGGCTTCCTTCAAAATCATCGATATAGGAAGTACCTCCATTGCTGCTAATCGCTTTCGAATGCCCCGGAATAAGTTTTGCAAATTCTCCATATACCGAAATGGTCGATCGTTCTTTCGTATCAATAAAAGGTAAAAGGTCTACAAGCTGGGTTAAAAATTGCGATTCTGTAAAATAGTTTCCATCTAAGCCAATGATGGTATTATTTATTGGGTCATCTCCTACATTTACTTTTTGAGTCAATGGTTTTTCAGAAAGATTCATTAATGTACCACCAAGATTAAAATCCTTATTAAAACGATATTCAAAGCGAGCGCCCATCAATGTTTTAGTTTGAATATTGAACAGTGAGTTACTTTCTAACTGAATTTTAATAGGTGTTTTAGATTCTAAAAGGCCTTGATTAATGATCTTTACTTTCCCTAAATTATAATCGACCGTATAATCTTGATTTTCAACTAAACGAACACCTCCGGCAGTCACTACAACGGATCCTTCAGGTACATTAACTGCATTTAATGAGATCTCTGAGCCTCCGGATGATTGATATGTACCTACTAATTTAAAGCGGTTAAGTGAGGGTAATTGTTGTGCTTGCGTTTTTGTAGAATCGTATAGTGCCTGATAAACTACACGTGATCTGTCAAGTGCACTGTTTATAGGATTGTCTGGATCAGGACCAATAAGTTCATTATCTAGTGTTGTTCCAAAAGGTTCAACAGTTGTAAAGTAAACCCTTCCGTTATTCGTGTTTATTGTTCCTCCTAAGGTTTCTGCATTGGCGTAAAAATCGAAAACTCCATCAGGTGTTTTACTTCCATTTTGATTATATCGATCAACACCAAGGACTTGGATCAAGGGAATATCTTGAACAGGTTCGTAAGGAATGTAAGGTATATCAATTCCATTGATGGGGTTGTTATAGATAACATTCAATGAAAAATTCTCCTTAGAAACAGAAAAAGCGCCAATATTATAAACATTTTTCATCATTTGATCCCAGATAGTTGCTTTGACATCGATGATGGTAGACTTTATTAATTTCAGATATAAGGGCTGTGGAGAATCAATACCATCTGTAGAAAATTCACCAACTTGATAGGTAACCCCACCTTTGGTGTATTGATAGGCTACAGCCATGATCTCATCATTATTGATCGATTGTTTTAAACTTATAAAACCCAATCTGCTGTTTAACGAAAATTGATTGTCATCAAGTCGGCGTGCATTGGTGATCTTTTCGAAATGAACTCCAGGGATATATCCCATATTATTGATCAATTCTTCCGTTGCATTATCAAAGCCTCTTATTTGTGCATTATTAAACATTTGCTGATAAAGAACGTTTTGATCATTGCTTGGAAAATCATAACCTAAAAGATCTGTAAAAGATTGAATTGGATTACCGGATGGATTTGGTCCACTGGAATTTTTGTACCTACCGGAAAGGAGTTCTTTCGGTTCTCCAATATCTGAAAACCCAATTACATTACGATAATTTTCGAAATCATTTTGCGTATTTACGATCCAGACTTCAACTCGGGTAATTTCAACATCTGTTGCTGGATTGGGTAATGATTGCATCGTGTTATCATATTGACCCCTAAACCAGTTAGAAAGGAAAAAGTGCCTGTTTTCTTCATACTGATCTGCACCTATTTCAAAGATCTCTGTTTGAGCCCCACCTTCAACATTTATCTCTTTTCGTTCTCCTTTCTGTTGAGAGATCAAACCAGTAACATATAATTTACCAAATTGTAATTCTGTTTTTACTCCGAATAAACTTTGGACACCTGAGATAAGCGTAGTAGGAAGCGATAATGAAACATTACCCGCTTCTAATTTTTTTATGATCTCATCTTCGTAGCCAGTGTATTCCAGCTTCATCTGATTCTCAAAATCGAAGGTGGCCTCTGTGTTATATGATGTTGTTAGCTTAAGTTTTTCACCGATGTTCCCAATTACGTTTAACTGTATTTTTTGATCGAAATCAAAAGTCGTTATTGTTCTTTGCTCAACAGGAATTCTCGGGTTCTCTGTTTTTGAAATGTTTACTCCCAAAGATATCTCCGCTGATCCTTGAGGTTGAATATCTACTGTGTTTCCTCCAAAGATTCTATCAAAAGTTGAATTTTCGATTCTTAAACTCGGTTTCCAAGGAGTTGCTTGGTCCATTGTTTCAGCTTCCAGTTTTTCATCCCAGTATTCATCGATGGATTTTTTCATATCCATTTCCAAATAATCTTCTATCGACATGGCCATTGGATACCTAAAAAAGTAGTCACCTATCTTTTTTACAATAATATACTGACCTGTAATAGGGTCGTACTCAATAGTAGTGACAACATTTTCAGGATCTTGAAAATCAAATCTTCCCGAACCGGAAGACAAAGGATCTGAACTGTCGTTGAGAGGAAAAGGGAGGTCTACTTCAGGTGTGTCTGCTTGTTGAATGTATTCAAAATCAAGAATATAGGAGCTCGCAAACCCTTGGTTTGGACCTAGGAATAGATACGGTAAAATTAAAAAAACAACCCTCAGAGTTGTTTTAAAAAAGTACTCCTGCTTCAAATTTTAAGCCTTTAAATCCTCGATTTTTCAAGGGTAACAATATTAATTAAAAATTATGTTCTTCTCAATACACAAAAGCCATAAAATCGAAGAATAATTTTATAGCTTACGGTATGTGAATCAGAAAACGTAAAGATCGCGTTGGTATTGTATAAAAGTGAAAAAAAGTGCTTGATTTTTACATTTCTTTTAACACGTTTTTAATAAGCTCTTCAACCGGAGAATCTTCAGGCAGTTTTTTTATAATTCTATCGACTGTTTTTTCGACTCTTTTTTGATCAAATCCAAGAACTTGCAATGCTGATAATGCTTCTTTTTTTATTTCGCTTTGTTGTCCTCCTATTTGCAATTGAATTTCGGTATCTTTTTCCATTTTGTCCTTCAATTCTACCACCATTCGTTGTGCTGTTTTACCACCAATTCCTTTTATGGATTGTAAAACTGCCACCTCTTCATTTAGCAATGCCTCTTTAAGTTGACCTGGACCTAATGCTGATAAAATAACAATAGCAGTGGAAGGTCCAATTCCTGAAACAGAAATAAGTTGCTTATACATGACTCTTTCATCCTCTTCAGCAAATCCAAAAAGCGTATGAGCATCTTCTCTTATCGAAAGGTAAGTGAACAGTTTAATGCTTTCAGAAGGGCCAATTTTCTCGTAAGTGTTCAGTGAGATCTTTACAAAATATCCCACACCTGAACACTCAATAATTACATGAGAAGGATGCTTTTCTATAAGCCTCCCGTTAAGATGATTAATCATTTTTTACTATTTGTTTAAAGTGAGCATCCATTACAGCAATTCGAATCATATTGTGAATTTCACGAACAGAACTACCCAATTGAAGTACATGATAAGATTTATCAAGCCCTAATAATACAGGGCCGATCGCCTCTACATGCAGCATTTCTTGAAGAAGTTTGTAAGCTATATTTCCAGCTGATAAGTTAGGAAAGATAAATGTATTTGCTCCTTTTTCTGCTAGTTGTGAAAATGGGAAATTTTCTTTTGTCAATTCAGCATTCACTGCAAAGTTGGCTTGAATTTCACCATCTATGATCAAATCGGGCATTTTTTGTTTTACAATTTCTGTGGCTTTTGAAACTTTGTTGGCGCAATCTTCACTTGAAGATCCGAAATTAGAGTAAGAAAGCATGGCGACTCTTGGCACAACATTAAATCGACCAATCGTTTCGCTAACAAGAATAGCGATGTCGGCCAGTTCTTCTGCATTAGGAGAGATATTCATTGTTGTATCTGCAAAAAACATAGGACCTTTATTAGTAAGCAAGATATACATCCCGGCCAATTTCCCTACTCCTTCATCTCTTCCTATAATTTGAAGTGCAGGACGAATAACATCCTTGTATTTTCTTGTTACTCCAGATATTGCAGCATCAGCATAACCGTGCTCTACCATCATAGCAGCAAAATAGTTTCGAAGCTCCATCAAGCGTTCGGCTTCTCTTTTATTCAACCCCTTACGTTGACGTTCTTTAAATATTAAATCTGAGAATTTTTCTTTTAAAGGTTGGGTTTTCTCTTCATAAAGGTCAATGATCTCACAATCTTCTAGCTCAAGATTATATTCCTTGATAAGCTTCATGATCTTTTTTCTGTTTCCTAATAGTATTGGATGACAGATGGCTTCATCTTTAGCAAATAAAGCAGCTTTTAGAATAGGCAAACTTGCGCCTTCAGCAAAAACAACCTTTTTAGGATACTGTTTTGCTATTCTCGAAACATCCCTGATCAGCTTATTATCTCTACCCATTCTATGAACGAGTGATTGGCGATATTTCGCCCAATCGCTAATTGGATTTTGAGCAACACCACTATCAACGGCAGCTTTTGCAACCGCTAGGGAAACTTCCCACAATAGTCTGTGATCAAACGGTTTTGGAATGATGTATTTTTTTCCAAAAACAATTTTTTTATCAGAAAACACCATATTAACCTCTTCAGGTATTGGTTTTTTAGCCAACTCAGCAATGGCTTTTACAGCCGCCAATTTCATTTCCTCGTTGATCTTTGTAGCTCTTACATCAAGTGCTCCTCTAAATATATAAGGAAACCCAAGTACATTATTAACTTGATTTGGATTGTCTGATCTTCCCGTAGCCATAATGATGTCATTTCTAGCATCCATTGCATCTTCATAGTTGATCTCAGGATCAGGATTTGCTAATGCAAAAACAATGGGGTTCTCATTCATTGATTTGATCATTTCCTTTGAAACGACATTTCCAACGGAAAGACCTAAAAATACATCAGCACCTATCATCGCTTCATCCAAAGTATCGATAGATCGGTCAGTGGCAAACTTAAGTTTTGAAGGCGGAAGGTTATCGCGATCCTTTCGAATAACGCCTTTACTATCGAGCATTACCACATTTTCTATTTTAACCCCTAGGTTTAAATATAGCGAAGTACAAGAAACCGCTGCTGCCCCTGCGCCACTGATCACCACTTTTATATCATCAATTTTTTTATCCGTAAGCTCAATCGCATTGAG
Source organism: Flavobacteriales bacterium (assembly GCA_030591505.1). Lineage (GTDB taxonomy): Bacteria > Bacteroidota > Bacteroidia > Flavobacteriales_D > JAHECK01 > JAHECK01. The sequence continues at coordinate 7,787 of JAUVAY010000069.1, forward strand.
AAGAGCTGCAGCCGAAATGATCGCGGTTCCATGCTGATCATCGTGCATGACCGGGATGTTTAATTCATCTTTTAATCTCCTTTCAATTTCAAAAGCTTCCGGAGCTTTTATATCCTCCAAATTAATACCACCAAAAGTAGGGGCAATAGCTTTTACAGTCTGTATAAATTTTTCCGGATCCTCGGCGTCTATTTCAATATCAAATACATCAATGTCAGCAAAGATCTTGAATAAAAGACCCTTCCCTTCCATCACGGGTTTCGAAGCCTCAGGGCCGATGTTTCCAAGACCTAAAACGGCCGTACCATTTGTTATCACTGCTACGAGGTTTCCCTTAGCAGTGTATTTATAGACATCTTCTACATTTTTATCAATCTCTCTACATGGCTCAGCTACACCTGGTGAATAGGCTAATGAGAGGTCTTTTTGTGTGCTGGTTGGTTTAGTAGGAACAACCTCAATTTTACCTTTACGACCTAATTCGTGATAATCTAAAGCTTCTTGTTTTCTTATCTTTTCCATATCCCTTTATTGAGTAAGCGAAAGTACGAAAACCATAAGGAGTCTATAGTGATTTTTATTAGTAATTCTTGTTTATAACATTTGTAAAGAATAGAGCTAAAGAGACTTCTTACTGTGGACAACTATTTTGAATTACCCCAACCTTTTCAGAAGTGTTGCGTATAAAAAAACCATTGTTAATTACTTTTACTAAAATGGAATTTAAGAAGTAGTAAATCTCATATTTTTAAAAAAAATTAGAGTAATAGGATGAAATTATATAAATACCTTTTAACCAGTTTATTTTTATTTTTTCTTTCATTGAGTTCTTTTGCTAATCCTTTTGAAGGTATTATCTACTTTCAAAAGACAGAAGGAAAGCAAGTGAATTTTTTTAGGTATTATGTGAAAGGGGATAAAGTTAGAATTGAAGATGTGAATGATAAAGGGGAGCTGAACGGAATTCTTCTTATCGACATGAAAAAAGTTTCGCTTAAAATGCTTAGCTGCAGTGCTCAAATGTATATTGATGTTCCCATTTCTGAACAAGTTAAATCGCCAAAAATTAAAATTAGCAGAACGGGCGAAATGAAAATGGTTGCAGGAAAGGAGTGTGAGCGATGGAAAATTTTAGACACAGAGGAATTTTCGAGCTATGAGTTTTGGGTAAACGAAGGGAACTATCCCTTTCTTACACCTATGTTAAGAATGCTAAATCGAAATGATAATATAGCGCTTGCATGGATCAGTCTATTGATAGGGGATAATTATTTTCCTTTTGAAGGAACGGAGTATTCTAGCACAGGAATGGAGTTAACGAAACTTCAGGTTATTGAGATTAAAGAATCTGTATTAGATAGCGATTTGTTTTTAATTCCGGCAAATTATAGTCTTTTCGAAAGAAGGATCAATAATTGATTCGGACTAAATTTTCACTTACGTTTAAATTTATCTCTCTTCCTAATATCAATGGGAGGTTTTCATATTGATGCCCTGCTGGAAAAGCAAAACAAACAGGAATATCGAACTTTCGTATATGTTCATGAACAATTTCCTCAGCCGATTTCCCATATTTTACAATATTGTCATTCATTTCTGAAAGCCCTCCAACGATCAATCCCTTAATTTCACCTAAAACCCCACTCAATTTTAAGTTCATCATCATTCTGTCTATATGATATAAATATTCATCCAGGTCTTCAAAGAACAAAATAGCACCCTCTAAACTGCCGAGTAAATTTGTTCCTGTTAAACTATAAAGGATGCTTAAATTCCCTCCAATTAATTTTCCTTTTGCTTTTCCAAACTGATTTAAGGAATGGACAGGAATGGTGTAATCTGGAAGTTTTCCTTCTAAAACAGCAAAGAGTTCGTCGAAAGACGCTCTACTTTGATTACTAAAATTAACAGGCATGGTAGCATGAAGCGATGGAATTGAATGAGTAGATAACAAACAATGCAGCACAGTAACATCACTATATCCGATGATCCATTTAGGGTTATTTATTAATGGTTTAATATCAAGATCGTCGATTATTCTATGTGTGCCATATCCTCCTCGTGCTATCCAAATGGCTTTTATAGTAGGGTCATTGATCGCTTCTTGTAAATCGTTAAGGCGGTCTTTATCTGTTCCGGCAAATTGATCATGCGAATTGTAAACGTTTTTTCCTATCGACACTTTATATCCTTTCGACTCAATATACTTGATCGGATCTTTCAATTCTGACTCACTTATTTTTCTGGCAATTGAAATAATTTTTATCGTATCGCCCTTTTCTAGAATCGCTAGTGTATTATTCATAAGTAAGAAGTCAATTATAATTATCTTTGCGCAAGTTATAAAAATGAAGAATTGAAAAATAGATATACAATAACTTCGGCATTACCTTATGCAAATGGACCCCTGCACATTGGACATATCGCCGGAGCTTACCTGCCAGCCGACATTTACGTTCGATATTTAAGAAGTAGAAATAAAGATGTGCTATACATTTGTGGGTCAGATGAACATGGTGCTGCCATTACTTTACGCGCTAAAAAAGAGGGAACGACTCCTCAGGCGATCGTAGATAAGTATCATGGAATAAATAAAAAGGCGTTTAATGACTTTGGAATTGATTTCGATATTTATCATCGTACTTCTGATCCATTGCACCATAAAACAGCCCAGGATTTCTTTTTGAAACTAGAAGAGAAAAAGAGTTTTGTAAAAAAAACAGCAGAACAGTTTTACGATGAAGAGAATAAACAATTCTTAGCAGACCGATATATTCAGGGAACTTGTCCTAAATGTGCCTACGAAGCAGCTTATGGTGATCAATGTGAAAAATGTGGGTCAGCACTTTCACCTAAAGACCTGATCAACCCAAAATCTACTATTAGTGGTAATAAGCCTGTGCTAAAAGAAACGAGCCATTGGTATTTACCAATGCAAGATCATGAAGAATGGTTGCGGGAGTGGATCAATAATGGGGTTTTAGATGGAAAAAAACTACACGACCCCTCGCAATGGAAAAATCAAGTAATTGGCCAATGCAACTCATGGATCGATGGTGGTTTGCACGAACGAGCAATGACCAGAGACCTCAATTGGGGAGTTAAAGTTCCATTAAAGGATGGGGATGGAAAAGTACTCTATGTATGGTTGGATGCTCCAATCGGATATATTTCGGCTACAAAGGCATGGGCCGAGAAGGAAGGTAAAGACTGGAAGGCCTATTGGCAGAATGATGATACACAATTGATTCATTTTATTGGAAAGGATAATATTGTATTTCATGCTATCATATTTCCGATCTTATTAAAACAACATGGGGATTTTATATTACCTGAAAATGTTCCCGCTAATGCTTTTCTGAATTTAGAGGGAGATAAAATATCTACTTCCAGAAATTGGGCGGTATGGTTACCCGAATACCTCGAAGAATTCCCTGGGAAGCAAGATGAGTTACGCTATGTACTAACATCTTTAGCTCCTGAATCTAGAGATAGTGAGTTTACTTGGAAAGATTATCAAACTCGAATCAATAATGAATTGCTCAGCATTTATGGAAACTTTATAAACCGTGCACTGGTTTTAACTCATAAGTATTATAATGGAGTACTTCCTGAGTGTGGTGACTACTCTTCTGAAGATGAGATAGTAGTTAATGAAATGAATTCATTTGCGGAAAAAGTAGGCGCTTTGATAGAGCGATATCGATTTAAAGAAGCTCAAAATGAAATGATGAACCTTGCCAGATTGGGAAATAAGTATCTGGCAGATAATGAACCATGGAAACTTGTAAAAACAGATGAAGAGAGAGTGAAAGTGATAATGAAACTAGCCCTTGAAATAAGTGCGAAACTCTCTATCATATCAGCTCCTTTTTTACCACATACAGCTGTGGAATTACAAGAGATGTTAAACTTAAAAGAGCTTAACTGGGATAATTATTCAGATGAGTTAATGCCAGTTGGGCATCAGATCAATAAGGCGCATCTTCTTTTTACTAAAGTAGAGGATGAATTGGTAGCTATGCAAGTTGAAAAACTGCAAAAAAGCAAGATTCTAAAACAAGTTCCATTAAAAGAAAAAGCGGTGATAAATTTTGATGATTTTACAAAGTTAGATATTAGAATAGGAGATATTATTGAAGCGAAGAAGGTTCCTAAAACAAATAAACTGATCGAGTTGAAGGTGAAAGTGGGAGAAAATGTTCGCACAGTAGTTTCAGGTATCGCAGAACATTATTCAGCAGAGGAACTTCCTGGTAAGAAAGTCAGTATTCTGATTAACCTTGAGCCAAGAAAAATAAAGGGTATTCTTTCAGAAGGAATGATCTTAATGGCAGAGAATAGTGAAGGAAAGTTAGCGATGATCTCACCGGATAACGAAGCAATTGAGAGTGGATCGGTAGTTCGTTAAAAATAATTAAATAATGGAAATTTTCATTCGAATAAGATGAGCTAGGTTTTTGAGTCGACTAATTTCCTTTTCGTCCTTAGCTATTGATAGTCGTTTTCTGATTTTCGAATAGATGGCTCTACCTAGTTTTCTATGTTCTGTTAAACTATAGGTTTGAAGATGGGAAATGTCATTTTCAATTTCACCCGTATCGGCTAAGGAGAAAAAATCATCCGCATTCCTTTCAGAATGGCTATATGAGTAGGATTTTTGTATGTCGTAGTTGTCTTTCATTACGTAATTCCCTCTGCGAAAGAATTAGTTTCCTAAAATTAACTATTTATCTCTTATAAAATATACGTAGAAACACGTATTTTGTTCACCTAGCTATGTTTAGAATTTACAGCTTTTTTTATCAATACAAATACTCATAATAGAACTTACTGATCAGTGGCATCATTAAGAAGTATAATAGTGCTATAGCAGCATTGTCAAGTGTTAAGTATATGACTATAGCCTGAATTAAGTAAAGAATAGGGAATAAAAAAGTAGCTGCTGAAAACCTTACGGCATCAATGAAATGAGGGTCTGTAATCAACTTTTTTACAATTAGGCGGATTATAAGAGTTGGAAGTAGGTTGCTGATCCATGCAAGTAGCCAGATGGGAAACAAAAGAACTCTTTTTATGAGTAGGCCATAATTAAATTCTTTCGTTATAGGCCTGTCGTTTTCCTTTCCATCGATGATGGATTGAATTAGCTTTTTGTCATTTTCAAAATTCTCTAAAAGATTTGGACCCTGAACGCGTAATTTTCGAAATTTAGCATCAATTTTATCATAATTTTCGAGAGGGATCCTCAACTGCAATTTATCCATTCCAACCCGAATTGCTTCTAATAATTCTAGTGTAGCATCCGCCTTGTTTTCTTTATAGTTATCATAAAACGGTTTAACGTAAATCGGCTCACCCTTTATTACCAATATGTTAGCCCGAAAAGACATGGGGTCGCTATAATTTACGCCTATTGGTATGATCTTTAAATCGAGGTCCGGGTATTTTTCAAGCGCATCAAAGGCCATACGGGCAATTCCTTTTTGCAGAGGCCTTAGTCCTAGTTTCATATTGTGATTACCTTCAGGAAATAGAGCAACAGGGTGTCTTCCTTCCTTTAATAATTCAATACACCTGGCCATTATTTCCTGATTTTTAACTACAGATTTTATTCCATCTCTTTTTCTAAAAATAGGCAGCATAAAGAATGTCCTCAGCCAAAAGGAGGCTAGTTTAGAGTCAAATATCCCACCACGAGTAAGAAAAACAGGAATTTTGTGATCACTTAAAATAACTGAAAAGGCATCGTGGAATGAATTACCATGGTTAGGTGCAAAAATTACACTGTCTCTTTTTTTCTCTTTGTAGGCTAAAACAACTTGAAAGTGCTTTACATAAATCCGAAATGAGAACTCCATTCCAGTTCTCACTATTTGGTAAAACAAGCGTTGTATCATTTTAATTAAGTGCTTAAAGGTATATTCTTTTTGGATGTGGAGAGTATTTCCCCTTTTGTAAAGATCATCGACATAATAAATCCGGATATTATATGCCAGATTCCCCACCAGGCAGCAATAAGCGCCATTCCACCATTTCCATCAAACATCCCGAAAATAATTACAAGTGCTAAGCCTGAGTTTTGAATTCCCGTTTCAATACTTATTGTTCTTCTATCTGCGCTGGATAAGCCCATTATTCGGGCAATTGAATAACCCGAAAAAAGCGCGAGTCCATTATGTATCAATACGATGTATATGATGTAATGGTAATATTCCATAAAAATATCTACATTTTTTAAGAAGGCTATAGCGATAATAGCAATTAAAAGGAGGAAAGAAAAGATCTTAATAGGTTTTAATATTTTCGCGGTGATCATTTTGAAACTCCTCGAAAACCAAAGGCCTAAAACCAAAGGCAACCCCAAAATCAAGCTTACCGTTTTGATCATTTTCCAAAAATCGATTACGATTGAATTTGCTTCATTATTATCTAGGTATAACTCACTCCAGAATGAAAAGTTTAAAGGAGTCATAAATACGGTAACCAGTGTGGCAATAGCTGTTAAGCTAACCGATAAGGCAACATTCCCTCTTGAAACAGAAGAAAAGAAATTAGATACATTTCCTCCTGGACAAGCCGCAACGAGTATCATCCCCAAAGCGATCTCAGGCAAGGGTTTTACGATGAGGATCAATAAAAAAGTGAGAGATGGAAGCAATAGGAATTGACTAAAAACACCCGTAATAACTGATTTCGGATTCCTTGTGATCTCAACAAACTTATCCTTCTTAATATCCAGTGCTACACCAAACATAATAATCGCAATAGCGATGTTGAGTGCCAGCAAATTATTTTCATTAAAGTCTAAATGTAAATTCGAAAATGTTCCCACCATATTGAGTCCAAGGTATTAATTTTAAATTAATGATTTAATACATTTTCTTCATTAGTTTTGTCAACTCTTTAGCAAGACTTCCGATATATGAACCTACCTGAAATACTCAGTAAATATTCCACGAATGAAAGGAATCAAGCACTTTCATTACTCCTTTCTGCTGATTCAGTTAAACTTCATGTAGAGAATGTTTCAGGAAGTGTGATGTCGTTTTACATCGCTTCGCAAGTTCTGAATAACAAAGGAAGTCATATTATTATTATGCCGGATAAAGAAAAAGCGGCCTATATTTTAAATGATCTACAGCATTTATGTGGGGAAAAAGTAACACCCTCCTTTTTTCCGGAATCCTATAAAGTGGCTTATCATCCTGAGGCAGTGGATAATGCTAATGTAACGATGAGAGCTGAGGTATTGGCTCTGTTAAATTCGCGTCAACAAAAAAAGTTAATAGTTACCTATCCTGAAGCCATTGCGGAAAAAGTTATTTCGCGTGATGTACTTAAGAAAAATACCCTTGTAGTAGAAAGAAATCAAGACTATTCCATCGAGTTTATCAATGAGATCTTAATGGATTATGAGTTCGAACGGGTTGATTATGTATATGAACCCGGTCAATATTCGATAAGAGGTGGGATCATGGATATTTTTTCTTTTTCAAATGACTTTCCCTATCGTTTGGAGTTTTTTGGCGATGAGGTAGATAGTATTCGTAGCTTCAATCCTGCAGATCAATTATCGATTGACCAAATTCAAAAGATCGAGAT
>JAUVAY010000084.1 GCA_030591505.1 Flavobacteriales bacterium
CACTCATCAGTGAATTCTTAGGTGATATTCAAACTCCTGGATATTTAGTCAACACCGGTTATTCCACCCCTTTCTTCTATACTGAAAACAATCAGGTGAAATTGGTCATTGGATCAGAAACGGGAGAAATACAGTATTATAATAATATTTCAAATAATCTTAATGGAAGTTTTAACCTCATACCAGGTCCGGCATCAATGTTCGATGAAGGAAAAAGAACGGCTGTTTCGCGGGTCGATATTAATAATGATGGCTTATCTGATCTTTTTATCGGGAATTATCGTGGTGGTGTTAGCTTTTTTAAAGGAGATCTTACTAGTTCAATAAAAGAAAATGATACGGAAAATGATTTCAGCCTTTATCCAAATCCAACCAATCAATTATTAAATATCGATTTTACAAGTGAAGAACTTCGTGAGATCTCTATTTATAATCAATTAGGACAACTGCTGTTTTTTGAAGATCATTTTTTAGACAATAACTTCCAATTAAATATAGAAGACTGGGAGGATGGTCAATATATTATAAGCATTAGTGATAAAAATAACCGCCAATTTGCTTCCTTTATACTCATTCACTAGAACGAATAAAAAATAAGCCTATACCACTAACTATATAATGAGACAGTTTTTACTATTACTATTTTTTATTCCAAGCAGCATATTTGCTCAGTATAATTTCGTCAAATCCTACGACGCTATTGTAAGTCATAATGCTGACACCCTTCAACTAGCATGGGTAGGAGGACTTAATAATCCTCAATTCTCCAATTTTGACATTGATCTTGACGGGGATAATGATCTTTTTGTATTTGACCGTTCAGGCGACGCTCTATTATTGTTTGAAGTGAACAATACAGGTTCGGAAGTTGAATACATTCCACAAATTGAAGGATTGGCAAATTTCCCCAAATTAAGTGCATGGGCCCTTTTGTCTGATTACAATCAAGATGGAAAAGTAGATATCTTTACCCATAGTGACTCTATTCTTGGTGGTGGCGTCAGCGTATTTAAAAATATAGGTGATGCAGGGAGCCCTGAATTTGAACTTATTCATGGCCTTTTGTCTACACATGCTGAATATGAATCAACCTCCTTCGATTCTCCTTTATATGTTAACCTAGCTGATATCCCGTCAATGGTGGATGTTGATGAAGATGGTGACATGGATATTCTTACTTTTTCGATCAATGGATCTGAATTGGAATACCATGAGAACCAATCACAAGATATCTATGGTGATAATGAACATTTTGAATATGAGTTGAAAAACGCCTGTTGGGGCTACTTTAAAGAAAGTAGTCTCGATAACAGTATTAGTCTGTTTGACACTTGTTTCACTAACGTGATCAACCCAAAAAGTGCACAAGGAATGCATGTTGGCTCAACAGTTCTTGGAATAGACCTAAACGGGGATCAAGTAAAAGACCTTTTGATTGGTGATATTACAGGAAATAATCTGATCTCATTAACGAATGGAGGAAGCCTGCAGTCGGGAGGAATGACAGCCTTCGACAATCAATTTCCCTCCAATACAGTAAATGTAGAAATGCAGGTCTTTCCTTCAGCGTATTATATTGATATTGATAATGATGGTTTAAAAGAGCTTATTGTCGCTCCAAATGCTCCAAATACTGCCAATAATTTCTCATCTGCCTGGCTTTATAGTAACAGCGGTACTAATTCTTCACCCGTCTTTAATTGGGAGGATTTTGCCTTTTTACAAAATGAAATGATTGAAAGAGGAAGCAATGCGATGCCCGTACTTTTTGATTATAACTCGGATGGAAAAAAAGACCTTGTGGTCGCAAATAAGTCATTCTACGATGATAATTCTCAACAACATTCAAGCTTTGCTCTTTTCGAAAATACCGAAATAAATGGAAACCTTTCTTTCGAGTTAGTGGATGAAGACTATTTAGGACTAGATGCCCTCGGATTAACATTAGCCTTGTACCCTACTTTTGGTGACCTTGATAATGATGGTGATGAAGATCTGATCATCGGTGACCTCAACGGACAGCTCCATTTTTTTGAAAACACTGCAGGAGCGGGAAATACAGCCGAATTTAGCTTATCTATTCCTGGTTTGACAGATTCCAATGATGAACTCATCGATGTTGGTCAATTTGCTACACCTTTTATCGTAGATATAGATAGGGACGGCAAACTGGATATGATCATTGGAGAAAGAAGTGGCGTATTAAACTATTACCGAAATACAGGAAGTGCCAGCGATTTTTCATTTTCGCTTATCGATAATTTATTTGGAGGAGTGCAAATGCCGGGAGCTCTCAATGAAGGGTTTTCTGTCCCATTTATTATTGATTCTGATGAAGGCTACCAACTTTTTGTAGGTTCAAACCAAGGTGAAGTTGTACATTTCTTTCCTATAGAAGATGATCTCAGTGGGGATTTTATAGTGGGAAATGAGAATATCCTGCCTTTTCGCGAAGGAAAAAGAACCGGAGTTGCGATTGCCGATCTTGATGATTCCGATGGCCTGGAAATGATCGTTGGAAACTACCGAGGAGGGCTCGGGTATTATGTGCAAAGCGATCCTTTAGCAATTGATGACCCACTTGATGTTAACTCACTTTTTACCGTTTACCCTAACCCAACAAGCGATCTGATAAATATTAAATGTGATGTGGATTATCCTTATGATATCAAATTACTAAACACAATAGGTCAGGTGATCTTTGAAAATAGTAATGTGATGGGTGATCAAGTAATAGATGTACAGCGATTTCCAGCAGGTGTTTATTTTTTAAATACTACGATTGATAAAGTAAACTATGTCAAAGCTATTTATATAATTAGTAAGTGATAGACGAGATCTCAATAGTGATTTATGATGGACAATGTAATTTGTGTGATCGAAGTGTGAATTTTATTGTGGATCATGAAAAAGATGACAGATTGTATTTCACCCACCTGAATTCTACTACCGGACAAAAGATCATGAATAATTTCAATATTAAGGCTGATTTCGACGGTATATTACTCTATGATAAGGGTCGATTGTACGGGAAATCGGAAGCCGCATTGCGCATCTCTACTTTTTTAAAAGCACCTTACTCCTGGATAAGTTTCTTTTTCTGGATTCCATTATTTATTCGTGACGGCAGTTATAATTTTATTGCTAAACACCGTTATCGTTGGTTTGGAAAAGATGAGTGTTTAATTCCTGCTGAATCTATCAGGAGACGATTTATTGAATAAAATATATTAATCCAGCTGATTATTAATTTTATAAAGCGTGTAAGAATTCTTTTAATATCTATGGATGATGATCTTGTGAAATCTAAAATAACCTACCCTTCATTTAGATGCAAACCCATCGTACTATAATCGATAATTGCTTTATATTTAAAAAGCACATCACCCCCTAAAATCCCTTGAACCTCATCAAACCCTTCACGTACATACACACCATTAATTGAAGTAAAGTCGATTAATGCCATGTTATGATTATGAATTTTCAGTGTATCTAATTCGAATTCTGCGACTACAATTTTATGAACTTCCAATGAAGCTCCGATCCCATGTGCAGGGTCATCTATTGCTTCTATTTCGTCATGAGACAAATTATTCTTCACCCAGTTTAAGTCAAGCACAGAATGGGAGGCTCCTGTATCTAAAACCATTCTGATTGGAATAGCATCAATACGCGCATTAATTAAAATGTGTATCCCTCCATCACTTAATTGTGCTTTTTCGAGTTTTATCATTTCAAAAATTGTTTGAACCTTTTTTTGTATATGAAAATGGGTAAACTTAAGATATCACAAAGGTGCACAAAGAATAATTGAGTTGCACAGCGTTTTGGAATTAATAATTCTCAATTTCTGTCTGGTCTCTTTTACGATTAATTAGGATCTACTCAAAAGACCTTAGCATTTCTTCTGCTAAATATTTTGATAAGAGCATTATCGTTTCATAAGGATTAACCTTTACAGAGCTTGGAAACAAAGAAGCATCCGAAACATATATTGATTTTGTTCCGTGTACACGTCCCGATGTATCACAAACAGAATTTGAAGGGTCTTTCCCCATTCGAGCTCCACCTTGAGGGTGGGCACTTGAAAGTGAAGTTTTAGAAAAGTTTAATTCTCCTGAAGTGATCAAGTCTTCAAGATTGTCTTTATCCTCGAAAGTAAGGGGGGCTTTTTTCGAACCGGGGATTAATGCTCGTGTACATCCTGCCTCAAAAAACAGCTGAGTTGATACCTGTAATGCTTTTACAAGATGCTCTTTCGCTTTTGCACTTAATCGATAATGTACTACAGTATTTCCTTTTCGATCAATCGAAATTCTATTATGCTTTTCGGCTTCATCATGAATTAATATTAAAATGGACATCATTTTAGAATAATCTTTCATGAAATCACTATGCAACTCTCCATATCCCGGATTGTTCTTGGCTGTCACACCTGGGAAATAAAAAGAGGTTTCAAGATAAAAATGATCACTTTCTGAATAAAAATCACTGTACACTGTTTTTGGAAATCCATTATAACTATATATATTCTCCTTATACACCCCATTTATATTCATAGCAGGATGTAAGGTTATATATCTTCCAATATTAGTATTGCTTAAGGAAAGTTCTTTCTTAGATCGCAAGAGTATTGCCGGAGTATTAAGTACTCCTGCAGCCAGTACTATTCGTTTGGCAGTAAAAGTATAATCTCCACTTTTATACTTATTTGGCTTGCTTCCTTCGGGAGCTTCTTTAATAGTACAGTAAACACGATTCTCTCCTACTTTCCGAACAAGTGCATTTGCAATAACCACTACTCCTCGTTCTATCACTTTTGGTATTTGAACTTCTAATGTTCCTCTTTTTGCTCCTACTGTACAACCCAGATTGCAAAACCCTTGCTGTTGACAGTCTTTTATATTTATCTTTAATCGTTTTACCGACAAGCCTAATTTTTTTGCTCCTTTTGCAAAAAGCTGATTGTTTTGATTATCCCACGATTCTGGAAGTTCATGAATATTTATTTCCTTTTCAATTTCATCAAGAGAAGAAGATATGTACTCTTCTTTTAAAAAATCCATTCCAAAATCATTTCTCCACTTTTCCAAAACACTTGTTGGCGGACGGAATGAAACTCCGGTATAAACAGCTGAGCTACCTCCCATCGTATTGGCTGCAGCAACAGCAATTTCCAGGTTATCTGATAAAACCGCTCCTCTATTGTAATACAGACGGGTCATATCAACTTCCCTCTGATTAAAAAATGAACGATCGTAAAATGGTCCGGATTCTAAAATAGCAATCCGTAACTTCTTGTTCTCCCTCGATAAATAATCAGCAAACGTAGCCCCACCTACACCCGACCCAACAACAATAACATCAAAATCAGTCTGCATATATTTAACCCGTAGGCCCTTTATAATTTATTGTTCCCCATACCTCTTCTATCCCATAATAGGCAATAAAACAAAGTGCTTTTAATCCATTTACCCCTCCAACAACTTTTGCGTAAGGAAAAGAAAACAACTTATCTACGAATTTCTTTCTTTTTGTATAATCCAACTTATTAATTCGCTTAAATGTATATACGAAACTTAGCATAGACACGAGGGTAATCAATAATTTTAATTTTTGCTTCGATTCATCTTCAAGCCCCGAAAAAACTTCATTAAAATTTTCGATAAAGGGTTCTCTTAATCTAATGTTCTCCTCTAACTCGGGCACAAGAACAGTAGCAAAATAAAAAACCTCTGATAATTCTTGATCGTTCAAACTAACATTATTTGTTCATCACTAAAGGTATGACTTTATACAATATTGAAATATGTAAAACACCTTAATTCTAAAAAATATCTTTTACTATAAAAAGTGAAGTTTATTTTATTTAAAAACAGGTCGTAAAATGCGATTAAACCATTTAGGTTTTCTTAACTTCGCGCACCGTAGCAACACATTCAATATTTAAGAAAATGGCGAGAAAAGTCAATTACATTTTTGTTACCGGGGGCGTAACATCATCACTCGGAAAAGGTATTATATCAGCTTCATTAGCAAAATTACTGCAAGGAAGAGGGTATTCAGTGACCATTCAAAAGCTCGACCCATATATAAACATTGATCCAGGAACATTGAATCCTTATGAACATGGAGAGTGTTACGTAACGGATGATGGCGCTGAAACGGATCTTGATTTAGGGCATTATGAACGCTTTTTAAATGTAAGAACCTCACAGGCTAATAACGTAACCACAGGAAGAGTTTATCAAAGCGTTATAGAAAAAGAAAGAAAAGGAGAGTACTTAGGTAAAACGGTACAAATAATCCCACATATTACCGATGAGATAAAAGATAGGATTAAAATATTAGGAAAAACAGGTGAGTTTGATTTTGTAATCACCGAAATTGGTGGAACTGTTGGTGATATTGAATCATTACCTTATGTTGAAGCAGTTCGGCAAATAATTTGGGAACATGAAACCGAGAGTCTTGTCATTCATTTAACGCTTGTTCCTTATCTTAAAGCAGCAGGTGAATTAAAGACCAAACCTACTCAACACAGTGTAAAAGCTTTATTAGAGCTAGGTGTACAACCTGATATTTTAGTTTGTAGAACTGAATATCATTTAAATTCAGACATTCGAAAAAAGATCGCCAAATTTTGTAATGTGTCTTCAGATGCAGTAATCGAATCGATCGATGCGGAAACAATATATGATGTTCCCATATTAATGAAGGAAGAAAAATTGGATCAAGTTGTACTCGAGAAATTGCATATGTCGAGCGCAGGAAAACCTGATCTAAATAAATGGGAAGCCTTTTTACTTCGTTTTAAAAATCCGAAAAATGAAATTAATGTTGCCTTGATCGGAAAATACATCGAGCTTAAAGATTCTTATAAATCAATAGTAGAGTCTTTTAATCATGCCGGGGCTTCACTTGAATGTAAAGTAAATATAAAGTGGATTCATTCTGAGAAGATCAATGATGATAATTCTAGTGAGCTTCTTAGTGATGTTGATGGAGTATTAGTTGCACCAGGATTTGGTTCAAGAGGAATTGAGGGAAAGATTCAGGCAATAAAATATGTGAGAGAAAATAAAATTCCATTTTTTGGAATTTGCCTAGGTATGCAATGCGCAATAATTGAATTTTCACGTCATGTCCTTAATCTTGATGGTGCACATTCATCGGAAATTGATGAAGGAACAGATTATCCTGTTATTGACCTTATGGAAGATCAAAAGAAAATATCATCTAAGGGTGGAACCATGAGGTTAGGTGCGTATGCATGTAAAATAAAAGAGGATTCTCATGCTTATAAAGCATATAATGAAAGTATTGTTTACGAGCGTCACCGTCATCGTTATGAGTTTAATAACAAATACCTTGAGGATATAGAAAAGGCTGGATTAAAAGCTACAGGATTTAACCCTGAAAGTAATTTGGTTGAAATTGTCGAGTTAGAAGACCACCCATATTTTGTTGGTGTTCAGTTTCACCCTGAATATAAAAGCACAGTAGCTAATCCTGCTCCCTTATTCAAAAGTTTTATTAAAGCAGCCCTGGAGAATAAAAAACGTTCATAATAAATAATGGTCTCATTATTGACTAGAATGTTTTTTTAATTAAAAATCAATTTCAATATGCATACAGTTAAATCATTTCTTCTTTTATTTAGCTTACTAATAATTACTTCATCGCTTTTTGGACAAGAAAGTGGTTATGAAATAAAAGTAAATATCAAAGGGATAAATAATGGTGATACGCTCTATTTAGCAAAGTATTTCGGAAAAAAATTATACTATGCAGATACTGCCTATAGCGTTGGAGAAGACCTTGTCTTTTCCGGTGATTCGCTAAAGGGTGGGAAATATGCGGTTGTCCTTCCCGGGATTAAATACTTTGAAATTATTGTTGCCGAAGATAAGGTAGATATTTCAACGGAAAGTGATGATCTAAACGGAAAGTTAAAAGTTAATATATCGGAAGAAAATAGAATTTTTTACGACTACGTATTCTTTTTACGTGATATGAAATTAGGCCTCAAACCTGTTGAAGAAAAGTTAAAAGATTTTGATGGTAGCGAAGAAGAAAAGGAAGCCCTGATACAAAAATTAAGAGATGCTAATGAAAAAGTTGCGGAAGAACAACAGAGAATAGTAGATGAATACCCTGAGTTACTCGTAGCTAAATACATTCACATGAGTATGCCCGTTAAGATTCCTGAAGCTCCAAAGGATGAAAATGGGGTGATCACCGACTCAACTTTTCAACGTTATCATTATGTAAGTCACTTTTTTGATCACTTCGATTTTGCAGACGATAGGATCGTACACGATGCCATCTTTGAAAATAAAATTGATGAATTCTTTAAGAAAGTAGTCTATCCATTACCTGATTCCATTAATGTACAGCTTGATAAATTAATTGCTAAAACGAATAGAAAAGATGACCTTTTTAACTTCATTGTCCATTATGGAGCGGCGATGTTCGAAAGAGAAAAAGTGATGGGAATGGACGCTGTATTTGTACATATGGTAGAAAATTATTACATGTCGGGTGAAGCTTTTTGGGCTGATTCTGCTACCACTGCTTCTATGACGGAACGAGCGATGAAGCTAAAACCAACACTTATTGGTCAACGGGCACCTTATTTGAATTTATTTGATACTACAGGAACTAAAAGAGTTTCTTTATATGACCTTAAAGCGGAGTTTACCATTTTATATTTCTGGGATTCAGGTTGTGGTCATTGCAAAAAAACCACACCGGTAATATTGGACATCTATCATAAATATAAAGACAAAGGAGTTAGCGTTTATGCTGTAGGTACGGAGTTAGAAAATGATGCTTGGAAAAAATACATCACCGAGAACGAACTTGATTTTTTAAATGTTTCCGACACGCCTGAACATCCGGATTATTTCAGAACCATTTATGATATATTTTCAACACCACGAGTCTTTATATTAGATAAGGATAAGAAGATCGTAGCTAAACAATTATCCGTAGAACAAATCGAAGATTTTATTGAGTTTAAGTTGAAGGAAGAAAAGTAAATGATGGATTTTTAGAATCCAAAATAGAATTACTTTTTTATAATTTTTTGTCTAACTCTTTGATGAGCTATTAATATTTCAACAAAGTATAATCCAGAAGTTAATTGTGAAATATCAATACTACCTGAATTTCCTTTTTGAATGATAACAATTTGCCCCATTTGATTCACTATCTTAATTTCATCAATTTCTAATAATGAAATGTTCGATATATATAAATCAGTTGTAGCTGGATTTGGAAAAACCAACAAATTATCTTCATAATTAATATCATCTATTCCTACGCTGCAAATAGAATAAACCTCATCAGAACTATTACATCCTTCATCATTATTATTAATTAAGGTAAGGCCATTCGGATTGGATATATAATTACAGATTGTCTGAATATGGCATGTACTTAATACTGGATTATCTTGAACATATAAATTATCAATACTCTGATAATCTAAATTCTCAATTCCAGTTAGACTGGTTAAAGAGATATTATCTTCAATTATCAAATCTCCATCTATACTACTTAAACTTTCTAAGCCCATCAGGTTTTCTAAAGAAGCATTTTGAGCAATTAAAAAATCACCTCCGATGTCTGATAAACTTGAAAGGTTCATAGCATTGCTACTTTCAATTATCCCTTCGAAGCCAAGCAATGAAGGGTTGTTTTCAATGCTTAAGTATCCACCTATTTCCAATAAATTATCTAAACCGCCTAGTGTCAGCAGTAAGGGATTACCAATAACATATCCTATCGTTACATCCCCTGATACGCTTGTAATTTGCGATAAACTATCAAGGTTAGTAATGTCCTGACCTTCAATGTAAATACTACCTATTATAGTTGAACACCCTACACATAAAGATGGGAAATTATCTACTTCTTCTTGAGAATAAAAGGTAAATATCTGGCCTAAAACCTCACAATCTTCAATTATCTCCTCCTCAGTATTACACCCAAGATCATTTCCAATCAAATAAATATTTAAAGCTGGATCATCTACTAATTCACAAACAAAATTATTTGCACAGTAAGATAGATTCGGGTTATTATAAATACTTGCAAGCAGTAAATCATAATCCTCAACATCATTTAAAGCATCTAGGTTAAGTAATGCTAAATTGTTATAAATCTTTAATTCTAAACCTATAAAAGATAAATCATCTAAGCCATCCAGATTCAACAAATAACTTGTACCTTCAATTGTAAGACCTGCTCCTATATAAGTTAAATTTTCTAGTCCTTCCATTGTACTTATAAGTATACCAGATATTTTAAGGGACCCCATAACTGAATCTAGCGAGTTAAGCCCATTCAAACTAGGCAGGATACCTCCATCAATTTCCAAATTCGTAAGACTCGTAAGGCTGGAAAATCCTGAAATATCAGTCAGAAAGTAATTATTAATTATCTGCGTACTATAACCCATAGTAGATATATTACTCAATCCATCTACGTTTTCAACATGAGTTTGACCTAATAAAAAATCTCCTTGAATTTCACTAATTCCTTCTAGGCCATCAAGGTTACTTAATAATACTGCAGAATGTAATATGAAGTCATTTCCAATATAAATCAAACTCCCAAAACCCTCTATTGAGATTAGATTATTAAGGTCTTCCAAATTAATATTGTTTTCAACTCTTTGTAAAGAAGCAAGTCCATCAATATTCTCTAGCGAAGCATTATTTGTAACAATCAAATCATTACTAATAATTTCGAGGCTATCCAAGTTATCAAGATTAACTAATAATTCATTAAACTCAACTTCCAAATTTCCTCCAACAGAAACCAAGGAATTGAATTCAGGTAATGACATTAAATTATCATTATCACTTATAATAATATCATTATTTACCTTTTTCACATTTTGGAAAATTGGCAATTCAGTTATGGAGTTTAGAAATGTAATTTCAATGGATCCACCTATACTATCAAGACTTGTAAATCCGGATATTGCTGTAATATTAACGACGTTAAAAATTTGAAAATCCCCACCTATATATTGTAATGATTCAAAGCCATTAAAATTTTCTGTAAAATAATCACCTTCAATCCTAAATAAACCTCCTACATAATTCAGTTGATCAAAGTCTACCAAATCAGTGCTATCAACTAATGCTTCAATAACAAAACCTCCTCCGACCACTTTTAAATTTTCAAATCCAGCTATTGTTTCTAGTCCATCTCCTGTAATACCAAATACTCCCATCACACTATCCAACGCATTAAATGAATCAACACTTTCTAAAATGTTGTTATGATGTATAGTAATACCTTCTGTATAGTTAAGACTATCCATTCCGTTTATCTCAAGTAGATTATCACAGTAGGCTATTTCAAAGATCCCATTAATCCTTTTAATGGATGAAAGGCCCGACAGGTCAACAATATCATTTCCACTAATGTATACATCACCACCAATTGAGGAACAATTAAGGTAATCACTTGAAAAATTATCGATCTCTTCTTGTGAGTTAATAATAATGCCTTCAACTAAGCATCCACCGAAACACAATTGGCTTACGGAAGAAGCATTATTACAACCTACATTATTATCAGCAATATAATAGTCAGCATCTGGTGTTGCAATATATTCACATATACTAATTACGTTGCACTGACTCAATTGAGCATTGTTGTTAATATCTAGATCAGTTATAGTCGATGGATTTATATTATCTAAGCCCTCTAAAGATCCTAATTGATTATTATCATTAATCGTTAATACACCACCAATAGTTGTTAAAGCCTCTAAACCATTAAAGTTTTCTACACTATCATGCCCTTGAATATAAAATCCTTCTCCAATAGTGTTCAAGTTTTCCAAGCCTTCAAAATTCTTTAAAGCCATGTAACTAGTCTCTCCCCCCAATGCACGTATTCTAAAAAGTCCACCTACGTATACTAAATCATTTAGGCCCTGACAGCTATTTAAATTGTAATTATCAAATGAAGTGAATTCCCCAAGTATACTATCCACATTATTTAAGCCCACAAAACTATTTAGCATTTGGTTATACTCAATTTTACAAGAGCCAGTAATTGCGCTAATTTGCTCTAAGCCTATCAAATTCTGAAGTGAATCGTTATTACTTAGCCATAAACTGCCTAGGGATGAACAATTATTTAATCCATTTAAATTTTCTAAATTTTCATTAGAATTAATAATTAAAGAAGAAATGCTTGTCAAACTTTCTAATCCACTTAAATCTATCAAACTGGAATTATTATATATCAATAATAAATCAACTTCCAAAATAGAGGGAGAAGAGAGCCCAACAAAGCTTTGAAGGTTTGCATTGTTACTTACCTCTATATTTCCATTCAGGTTTTCTAGGTTTTCTAGGCCTATGAGATCAATCAATGAATTATTATCACCAATGTCTAACCCAAAAACAGTCGTTTCTAGGCTTGATAACCCTAAGGTTGTTAGGAAATCATTCCCATCAATTTCTAAATAATTGATAGTACGTAGGCTACTTAGTCCTTCTAAACTCAACAAAGAATTATTATCTCGGACTTCAAGAGTACCCCCAATTGAATCAAGACTGCTTAATCCATTTAAACTTTCCAACGATTGATTAAGAATGGATCCTGCACCAATCATTAAATTACCATTAATTGTAGTTAAAGAATTTAATCCTTCAAAATTTAAAAGAGAGACTAAGTTGAAAATTTCAACATCGCCTCCAACAGTTACTAAATTATTCAATCCTTCAAAATTCACTAAATCACCACAAACAAATATTTTTAGTTTCCCTGATATGTTCGTTATAGGATACAAGCTGTCCAAATAGGATATATCTGGTCCACTTATAATTAAATCACCTGATATAGAACTCGAACCTCCATAGTTGTTTACATCACTCTGAGAGCTTAATGTTAATGCAGAAACAGAATTAGTAAAAATTATAGAAAATACGAATAACGTAAAAAGGTATTTCAAGAATGAATAATATTTCTTCATGATTTTTAAATAGAAACATTAGTTAATGTCAAGTGTAATAATACTAATACTAATA
>JAUVAY010000037.1 GCA_030591505.1 Flavobacteriales bacterium
TATAGCAGCTTCGGCTAACGCTTCATTACCCTTCATTAATCTTAATTCAGACATATAATACGTTTTTAATTAAATTGTAATTAGACTGACACACGATAAACCGTAATGGCCCTATCTGGACAAACTATAGCACAATTGGTACAACCATTACATGCATCAGGATTACTCATATAGGCATAATGGTATCCCTTTCGGTTAACAACTGTGGACATACTTATAACGTTATCTTGACAAACAGGTATGCAGAGTTCACAACCTTTACAGGTTTCAGTATCAACCACTATTGCTCCTTTAACTTTTGCCATAATTTTATATTTTTAATACGAATTGAGAGTATAAAATTAAGCTGAGTTCACTGAGTTCACTATGACAATTGTCATGACCAAAAAAATGTCAGCTTAACTTTCTTGCTTGGTAATTGAGGTTATTCCAGGGAATATTCAGCAACTAATTTTACAAAATCTAAAGAACTAATTATGCCTTTTATTTCCCCGTCGTCCATAGCAACCATATGATGCACATTTTTATTAAGCATCGTTTTAGCTGCCGATTTAGCACTTGAATCTACATGAACTACATGAACAATTGATGAGGTCATAACATCTTCTATTAATGCATCGTCACTGACTACTTCACAAATATCTGTGGAAGTGATGATGCCTTTTATAGTTTCTTCTACCTTTAGTGTATCATTAGTACACGAAACAATAGGAATGGCGTGTATCCCTTTTTCCTTCATCAGTGTTCTAATTTCTAAAATGTTCTCATCCAGCATCGCAACTGTGACGGGAGCAGACATAAAATCTTTTACTCGAATACGCATTACTATGTATTTTTCATTAATACTAATTGATTAAAACTACGAATACATATCGACGAAAGAAGTGATAAAAATCATGCTATGGTCGTCAGAATTTTTGAAACTGGGCTTTATAAGGTTGAAACTCAATAGCTGTGTTTAAAAGTGGCCCAACCACGATTAAACTAGAAGCTAATACTGAAAACTAAAGGAATCAACGCAGCCCAAGTTGTTTATATCAACTTTAAATTTAGAAAGTATATTTTCCGTCACGAAATTCTCAAAGTATTCCAACGTTTTTAATGAATCGAAAGAGCTTTTACTTTTGTTTCATCAAATAACTCTATAATAGATCTTCTGTTTATTCGCTTACTTAAATTGCTGCTAACGGTCTAGTATAAGAATAGTAGCCAACTGTGTGACACTTTTTCCCAAGTTACAACAAAATTGAAGTGGGCTACAACCTTTGAATTTATTGCTATTACGGTTATTATTTTTACACATTGTTAGCGGCTGGCATTTTTAGATTAAATCATTTATCACAGTTTCTGTCTTTGTAATATCGTAAAAATAGTCCTTACTCTTAATTGTTACCTTCAATTTGAAAGGGGCTTTACATTTAACGGTTATTTTTGGTTTGTTCTCAATCATTTCGAAAAGAAGCGTTACTTTCTGATTGCAAAGTTGGATGTTTTTTATTCCGTGTTTGTCTGTTCGTTTTATTGTCCATTTTATTAGATTATCCTTTCCAATAATATCAAAACCTAAAATATTTTCAATTAATAAAGAAATGGGTGTCAAACCTGTCCAGCCTACAAAGTCTTGGCGTGAGTAAAAGGTATTATCCCAACGCGTAGCAGGTTCGTTCAGCTCTGAAGAATAGCATTCCCAAAGTGTTTGGTAATTATCTTCATAACGTTCATTAAAAGCCACCTTTTCAGTTGCTGGTTTGAAGTTGAAATAGATATCAGAAACATTTTTTAAATGATTAAAAGCAATGCTGTCGGCAAGCGTTAATTCATTATTAGCCATTAGCCCTTTTATCACCATATAGTTTGTTGGAGCCCAAACACTGCCAAGCCAGTAGTGCCCTTTTTCATCATATTCAGGCTGATTAGCAGCAAGTGTTGGCACTAAATGAGGTCTCCAAAATTCATCTGGATTCCGAAGATGTGAAAGCATATAAGGAAGGTTTTTATTGGTACATACTTCTGATAGTAAAGTCCAAAAAGCACCGATATGCATTGTGGTATTTAAGGTGTCATTTTCTGTCAAGTCATAATAGAAGTGAGTACTATTATTCCATAACAGCGCGTTAATTTGAGTTTTAATTTCAGTATGTTTTTCAGCATATATTTTTTGAGTTGTAGTATCCTTTTGCACTTCAGCAATTTTAGAGATGTAAAGTGCTGCAAGAGCTTGTTGCGAAGAGTAATCTACCCAGGCAGCTTTCTCCACATTTTTCCTCGGTGTATTATCCATGCCGCTTCCCAATCCAGTAATATAAAATAAGCCTTTCCCTTTTTCGGTTTTACAATTTTTTTCTATCCATTCATAATATTTTTTCAACACGGGCAATACGCTATTAAAGCGAGAACGATCTCCAGATATTTGGTAATATCGCCACTCTATCCAGGCAAAAAGCGGAGGATTGACCATAGGTTCATCAGCAGATGGTTCATTTGCAATTTTCCCATTTGTTTCCCAATAAACACGCTGAATGTATCCATCTTTACGTTGTTTATTGTAAAAATTATCAAGAGAAGGCATTACAGGAAATACGTTCCTACCATAAATTGCAAAACTTGTGATAAAGCATACATCCCACTGATAAATTAATTCGTTAAAACCTTCGTCCATATAAAAGGGTTCAAAGCCATTCTCTGTTGAGCCTTGTTGAATTTTATTCCAAGCCATTTCCCAAGCAGCATAATAAAGTTCAACATATTTTGTATTATTTTCTAAAACGGGTTCGGGCAATTGGTCTTTTGGGAAAGGCAGACTATTTACTTTACGTTGTGGCGTTGCAGGATCTCCAATTTTAACAATCGAATTAAAATTATCGCCACCATCATTTATTTCCCACTCATTTTGAGGGTCGGGTAGCCAGTTGCCGTCCACCACAAACTTGTATTGATAATAATTAGGCTGTACTTCAATCTCTATTTTCCATTCACCATTTCCTTTGTTAGTTAAAGGGTTCGCTTTAGCCGACCAATTATTAAAACTTGCAGCAATCGAAACTTCTTTGGCAGTAGAAGATTGATATGTAAAAGTATATTTAACCAAATCATTGTTGGTCTTTGTGTTTGTACAGCTTATTGAAACAGCTACAATTATTATAAGTATTAGATGTTTCATTATAATTTATTTTTATTTGTTGCTTGCCGCTAACAATTGTATAAACACTATAGTGTTTATACAATTAATATAGAATAAAGATAAATACTTTACAGATAATCAAAAGGCTCTAGTTTGTTTATAATAAAGAAGAAAGGCCACCCTTTTTACAGGATGACCTTTCTTATGTCTGATTTTATTGCCTTTTAAACAGTTAATTACACATTAAATGACCGTCACTTAAAATTGTATCATATTCTTCTTGTGAAATAAATTGTGGTGTATAGCTTGCCCCATTTGCAATCAACTTATTCGTATATCCTTGGATATGATTCTTCGATCCACAAACTAACATATCATAAGCTTCAAGAATATCGGCCTTGTCTGTGTTTTCTTGAAAATGAATAATGTCGCTTATATCAAGGTCCTCTATAATAGCACCTACTGTAAAAGCATGCACCAATGAACTATCAGAGATCATAACCAATTCATCGTATAAGACTTGTAATTCACTATTGCCAAACACACCGATTTCATCTTGTGCAGGGTCTTCAATATTATAATACTCCAAAAGCACTAAAAGCTCATCCATATGCATTTGTTCACTGTTTGAAATGTTTTGAAAGATTTGTTCTTCATACTTATCAAGTGAAAACAAATAAACATCCCTTGCCAGTTTCTCTTCCTCTCTTAAAAAAATCAAATCACTCTCTTCCTGAGCTGTAAGTGTTGGTTCCGCCGGAGGAGGGGCAATCTCTTCAACATCATCTTTTTCACATCCAATAGAAGTGAGCATTAAGCCCATTATAAGAATAAATAATCCGTTTTTCATAGCTAAATATTTTGTTTTTCTCGAACAAAAATAGGACTTATCGAAGCTTTTGACTGTACTATATATTACTTTAATAGGACATTTTTATCTTCTTAACTGAATAGATTGAAATGTATTCGATTTATGAATGATTTTATTGAAAAATTGAACTTACTACTTTTTAGTATTTATAATTTCTTCAACAACTTCTGGGTTTAATAGGGTGGATATATCTCCTAAATTATCAATTTCATTGCACGCTATTTTACGTAGTATTCTTCGCATAATTTTACCTGAACGTGTTTTTGGCAATCCACTTGTAAACTGAATCTTATCCAATTTCGCAATGGGTCCAATATGTTCTGTAATTATTTGATTGATCTCTTTACGTAAGTTATCATGATCACGGCCTTCTCCCGATTCTTTTAAAGTTACATACCCATATAACGCATTTCCTTTTACATCGTGAGGAAATCCTACAATGGCCGACTCGGCGACTGCAGGATGCTCATTAATTGCATCTTCAATAGGTGCTGTTCCCAAGTTGTGTCCCGAAACGATAATAACATCATCAACCCGACCTGTTATTCGGTAGTAACCTACTGTATCTCGTAAAGCTCCATCACCCGTAAAATACAGGTTTTCATAAGCTGAGAAATAGGTGTCCTTATAGCGTTGGTGATCTCCCCATATAGTACGCGCTATTGATGGCCATGGATACTTGATACACAAACGTCCATCCACTTGTTTACCTTCTATTTCATTCCCTTTCTCATCCATTAAACAAGGCTGTACCCCTGGTAATGGAAGTGTGGCATAGGTTGGAATTGTAGGTGTTACATAAGGAATAGGAGAAAGCATAATTCCTCCGGTTTCGGTTTGCCACCATGTATCTACAAGCGGACTATTCTTCTTTCCTACATTGTCATTATACCAATGCCAGGCCTCTTCGTTAATGGGTTCTCCAACTGATCCGATAACTTTTAACGACGAAAGGTCATAGCGATCAACATGGTCTAAATTTTCTTTTGCTAGAGCACGAATGGCCGTTGGAGCCGTGTAAAACTGGGTAATTTTATGTTTCTCTACAATTTCCCAAAAGCGCCCATAATCCGGATAATTCGGTACGCCTTCAAACATTACCGTGGTTGCTCCATTGGCTAGAGGTCCATATACAATGTAGCTATGACCAGTTATCCATCCAATATCAGCAGTACACCAATACACGTCATTGTGGCGGTAATTGAATACGTTTTTAAAAGTATATGCCGTGTATACCATGTATCCGCCCGTTGTATGAACCATACCTTTTGGTTTACCCGTTGAACCCGATGTGTAAAGAATGAACAATGGATCTTCTGCATCCATTATTTCAGGAGCACACTCAGTGCTGGCTTTATCAAGTAGGGCTTGTAACCATTGGTCGCGGCCTTCTTTCATATTTACATTGGAATTGATCCGTTTGGCCACTAAAACTGATTCAACACAAGGGGTGCTTTCCAATGCTTCGTCAACAATTCCTTTTAAATCGATGGTTTTTGCTCCACGAAATGAACCGTCAGAAGTGATTACCATTTTACATTCACTATCGTTTATTCGCGTGGATAATGCAGTTGCGGAAAAGCCTGCAAAAACTACTGAATGGATAGCTCCAATACGTGCACAGGCTAATAATGAAATGGCTAACTCAGGAATCATAGGTAAGTAAATACATACCCGATCTCCCTTAGAAATTCCATTATCCTTTAATACATTGGCAAACTGATTTACACGTTGGTATAGTTCCTTATAGCTAATATGCTCAGCAGCTTCATTTGGATCGTTAGGTTCGAATAATATGGCGGTTTTATCCCCGTTGGTGAATAAGTGGCGATCAATACAGTTTTCAGTAATATTAAGTTTGGCTCCTTCATACCATTTTATTTCTGGTTTTTTAAAATCCCAACTTAACACTTTGTCCCAGTGTTTACGCCATACGAAATGTTCTTCGGCAATTTCGCCCCAAAAATTCTCAGGTTCGCGTACTGATTTACGGTATACTTTAAAATATTCTTCTAAATGCTTAATGTGATAATTACTCATAATTGAATTTATAGTCGAAAATAATTCCTAACCAGTTTTGTGATGGGTTTTTCAATTTCAAATCTAACAAATAAAGAAGGTATTATAGGATGAGATATCATCTATTCGTTTAATGCTTTGTCTTCTTCTTTCGACAATAACCTTGAATGAATAATAAATCGAACTCCCAATGGAATTTCTAATGAAAAACTTGAGCCCCTTCCTGGAGTAACATCTATTGTTAGATGTGTGTATTTCCAATATTGATATTGATCTTCGCTCATATAATAGTTCACACCTTCTAATTGCCCCATTAAGATATCACTATCATCCAGATACATATCTTCTTTTTCAAATACCATGGGTGCGGTTCCATCACAACAGCCACCACTTTGATGAAAAATCAACTCTCCATTTTTAGCTTTTATTTGATTTAAAATTTCTATTGCTTTTTCAGTGATCGCTAATCTTGAATATTTCATATTTCTTTGTATCTGATAAAAAAAACAAAGGCCAACCAAGTTAGTTAGTCAGCCCCATTTTAATCATTAAACTATTGTCTACTAAAAGAATCCTAATTTATTCTTATCGTACGATATTAACATATTTTTAGTTTGACGGTAATGGTTCATCATCATCAAATGGTTTTCACGTCCGAATCCTGATTTTTTATATCCTCCAAAAGGTGCGTGAGCTGGATATGCATGGTAACAATTCACCCAAACTCTACCTGCCTTAATAGCACGAGGAATTTGATATAATTGATGTGCATCTCTTGTCCATACACCAGCACCCAAACCATAAAGAGTGTCATTTGCTATTTCAATAGCTTCAGCTTCATCCTTAAATTTAGTAACGGCAACTACAGGCCCAAAAATTTCTTCTTGGAATACACGCATTTTATTATGTCCTTCTAGAATTGTAGGTTGAATGTAAAATCCGTTAGCTAAATCGCCATCTAATTTACAAGCATCTCCACCAGTAAGTACTTTAGCTCCCTCTTCCTTACCTATTTTAATGTAAGAAAGTATTTTTTCATACTGATCGTTAGAAGCCTGGGCACCCATCATACAGTTTACATCATAAGGATTGGTTTGATTAATAGCCTTTGTTCTAGCTACAACCTTTTCCATAAATGCATCATAAATATCTTCTTGAACCAATATTCTAGATGGACAAGTACAAACTTCTCCTTGATTAAAGGCAAATAAAACAGCACCTTCAATGGCTTTGTCTAGAAATGCATCGTCTTCATCCATTACAGAATTAAAGAATATATTGGGCGATTTCCCACCTAATTCCATCGTTACTGGATTCAAGTTTTTAGATGCATATTGCATAATTAATTGGCCGGTAGTAGTTTCTCCAGTAAAAGCAACTTTATCAACTCCAGGATTTGATGCTAAAGGTTTTCCTGCTTCCGGTCCAAATCCATGAATGATATTGATTACACCTGGAGGAAATACATCTGCGATTTTTTCCATTAATAAGGTTGCAGTAGAAGGTGTTTGCTCTGCAGGTTTTAAAACGACACAGTTACCAGCAGCAAGAGCAGGAGGTAATTTCCAAGACAGCATTAACAAAGGAAAATTCCAAGGAATAATTTGAGCAATTACACCTAATGGCTCCTTAATATTCATTGATAAAGTATTTTCGTCAAGTTCGGTTGCAGAACCTTCTTCAGCTCTTATTACAGCTGCAAAATATCTCCAATGGTCAATAGATAGTGGAACATCCGCATTAATTGTTTCTCTAATTGCTTTACCGTTATCACACGTTTCTACCAATGCAAATTCTTCGAGATGCTCTTCAATAATATCTGCTACCTTATTTAATAATGCAGCTCTAGAGGCTGCCGAAGTATTTCCCCAATCTTCTTTAGCTGCATTCGCTGCATCAACTGCATTCTGGACATCTTCTTTGCCAGAGCGGGCATACTTTGCTATAAGGGTATTATCAATTGGAGAATTGTTTTCAAAATATTCACCACTTACGGGATCAACGAATTTCCCATTAATGAAATTACCATACTTTTCTTTGAATTTTGGTTTTGTATAACTCATGTTTTTTTATTTAATTAACTTCGGTTAAACTTAATAATACTAATTTTATTAGCACTTGAACAATTCTACCAAAATAAGACACAATACTATTTTTGTATAGAATACTAGATTTGTTTCAATTTATGAGCCTTAATTTACAAAATCATTACGAAAAAAGAAAGCTATCAAAATTGATAGAGAATCGTACAATGTATAGTTCTGAAAACTCAGAATTAAACATTTTTGAAACACATGAAATAGCTGAAAAAATAAGCCTCACTTTTGTTTATCCAGTTATAGCAACCATGCTTACAGGAAAAAAAATAATGCATTTGGATGGAATGTCGGAGTTTGATTTTTTACCAGGAGAATCAGTTGTGATGCCGCCCAATAAAGAAATGATTATAGACTTTCCAATTGCTTCTACAGATTCACCTACTCAATGTATTGCATTAGCGATAGATCCTTCAAAAATTGCTGAAACCATTAATGAGTTTGAAGATCTAATCACTATAGGTAATGATCAAAGAATTGATCTGGATCTTAATGTATTATCATCTCACCTAGATCATAATTCTGATATTGATTATTTAATAGGGCGTTTGCTAACAACATTCGTTAACAATAGTAAATCAAAGGATGTTTTGGTTGATTTAATGATAAAGGAATTGATAGTGCGTTTGCTGCAAACAAAGGCTAAACAAACTATTCTTACTGGTACAAGTGACCTTTTTAATACAAATAGAATTGCGCATATTGTAAAGTATATTCGCGAACATCTTACAGAGCAAATATCTGTTGATAATTTGGCAGGAAGGGCATGTATGAGTGTAAGTCATTTCCATAAAGTTTTCAAAAACACTTTAGGTGAGTCTCCAATAGATTATATCAATTTTGAAAGAATTAAGTACGCTAAAAAACTAATGGCAACATCAAGAGAGAATTTATCTCAAATTGCTTTTTTATCAGGATTTAATAATGTTAGTTACTTTAATCGCCAGTTTAAAAAACTCGAAATGATTTCTCCAAGTCAGTACAGAAAAATGCTATTTGGGAAGCATTGATAATTCTCCACCTCAAAGTGCTATCATAGGGTGGCGATTTTAACTACCGAGTTCTATTCACAAATCGAATCTCAACCCTACGGTTTTTGGCTCTGCCAAATTCGTTTTCATTGCTAGCGATAGGTACGTCCATTCCATAAGACGCCACGTGTAAACGCTCCGGCTCTATACCAATAGCCATTAAATAGTTGGCGACCGAATAGGCTCTTTTTTCTCCTAGCCTGTAATTATAGGTGGATGAACCGATTGCATCTGTATGCCCCCTAATATCAAGTTCTATATCTGGATTGTCTTTTAAGATGGCTCCCAGATTTGTTAAGAATTTTGTAAAAGACGGTTTTAAGTTAGCTTTATTGAAATCAAAAAGGATCATATCAATACGTGAATCTGTATTGACCATGGCCAAAACAGGAATGCTTTCAAATGCTAAGCTTTCATCATTTGCATTACTTAATACACCTTCTTCAACATTAAAAGTAAAAAGTAGAGTATCCTTCATTTCAAGATATTCTTCAATAGGCAGGATCATACGATTGATCAGGTCAGCATGGTAGATATCAGCAAAAGCACTGTCTCTTACACTAGAATAATAAAGTTTATTATTGATCAGTTGAGGGTAGCCTTCAAAATTTGATGTATTGATCTCCGGACCAAGGTTTTGTGGCATCGACCATTTATTCCAATTCGTATCGTTCTTCCGTTTTACAGCAAAAAGATCATTGCCTCCAACTCCTCCCATACCATCAGTTGAATAAAGAAAAACTCGTTTATCATAAGTTATAAAAGGTGAAATGTCATTTCCATCCGTGTTGATATTGCTGTCTAAGTGAATCAATTCACCCCATTCACCAATTTCATTTTTTTCAATCAGATATATATCATTCATTCCATAACTATCCGCTCCATTCATGGAGATCAAGAGAAGATCTTCATCAGGATGCATATAAAGACTGTAAAAATTACCTTTAAAATTGAGCGTAGGAATAGCAACATTCGTTTTTTCAGACCATTCCGAATCTTGAATACTGACCATAGAAAGACCGCTTTTTAATTCACCATCATCGCCTGAATTCAATAAATAGATACGCTCCCCATCTTTACTTATTCCTACAATGGCATCATTGTTCTTCGTATCAATTCCTTCAGCTATTTTATCTACTTTATAGTGCGATTCTTCTTTTTTTGCCAACCACACATCATGTCCACTTTGTTGTCCACCTGTGTTATTGTTGTAAAATGCCCTCGAAAAACTCATTATACTATCTCCTGGCCAAACTAAAGGTAGTATTTCTTCCGCCTCACTATTAACGCCATTTAAAGGAATTGCATTTTCAAAATCGTAATAGAAATAATCCAAATAATAAGCATTATCCGAAAGTTTTGAAGAGTCCAAGACCGCAATTGTATCCCTTGTAACTTGTGGAGAAGGAGTCATAATAATTTGAACATCATTACCCAGAAAATTACTTTTAATAGGTGCATTACTGAAGATCAATTGCTCCATTTCAATTGCTTTTGAAATACTTATCTCATCATTATTATAAAAAGCGACAAGAAAGGCACCTTTATATCCTCGTTCAACGATAATTTCGCGGGCAAGTAATGCAATTTGATAACGGGCTATCAATCCAATATAATAATGAGTACCTGAATTGTATTTTCTCGCAGTTACAGGATAGAAGTTATTAAAAAAAGAAGGGTTAACTGCCTGACTGAAACTTCCCACTTTAATTCTGTAATGTAAATTTTTTGGAGATGATATATCTGTTGGAATGGGATGGGAGAGGTAGTAGTTAGAAGACAATTCTTCAAACATATCCGTCGCCAAGCTATCAGGAAAATCCTGTGCACTAATAGATCCAATGATCATTAGCATCAATAAGGTTGTTATGAAGTAAGTTAACTTCCTCATCGATTATTTTTTTTAGAATTTAACATCAATTTGATAAGTAACTCATGACTTCCTGAATTCACTCCACTCAGCTCACGCATTGACAAGTCATAGGTATAACTAAAACGTACGATTTTTATCAATGTTAAGCCAATTCCTAAAATAATACTCCCATCATTTCTATAGGCTCCACTCACCATGAATAAACGATTATAATCCAAGATCAATCCACCATAAATACTTACAGGTGTATGAGCTGTAAATAAAACCGATGCGCTTGGTGTTAATCCAATCTTATTTAGAGGAAAACGATAACTCACGTTTCCGAAATGATGCATTTTTTGTCCTTGAAATCCGGATGAACCAGACTCAGCACTTAGTTTATTTGGAATAAGTTGGTTTAATGAATAGCCTAAGCGTAAACGCTCCGAATATAAATACACTCCGAAGCGACTATTAAAAATAAATTTTGATGCTTCGCCTGATAAAAATTGATCATATGTTGGATCAAACCCATCCAATACATAGGCTTTTTGACGGTCGAAAAAGAAATTTGAAGCTTCAAAACCCAATCCTAAAGCCAGATAGAGTTTTTCTTTTAGCGGAAGGTGAAAAGCATAATCAACTCCAATTCCGGTCTGTGTAAAAGCACCATATGAGTCGGCAAATAATCTACCGCCTAATCCATGTTTAACCTTCGACTTCCCCTTGTTTAGCTGATCATAATACCCGGGATTACTTACCGGTAGTGATAAATAACTAAAATCTTTTGCACTTGTTTTTCCAATGATGGAATTAGCATAAACAAAATAAGTTCGGGGTGCATTTTCGATGCCTGTCCATTGTTGTCTGCCTCCCATAGACACGTCTAAAAAGCTTTGAACCCCAGCCGCCGCAGGATTAAAGAAAAAAGCATTCGATAATGGCTGACTCGTTATAGGAATCTGTTGCGCATTAGTAGTAATTACTAATAAAGAAAGGAGCGATATGAAAATTACCTTCTTCATCGGATCACACTAACGCTACCAGTTTTAGTTTCAAACCCTTCTCCTAATTCGATGATATAGAAATAACTTCCAACAGGAACATCTTTCCCTTTATACTGCCCATTCCATGCTTCCAGGTACTCTTGAGTATCAAAAACGATGTTTCCATAGCGGTTCATAATTGTAACCGTTGCATTTGGAAATAATTCTATGTTTTGTATGACCCATGTATCATTATTGCCATCACCATCTGGTGTAAAAGCCAATCCAAAAATGAGGTCCTCCGCTATAGTTACCAAAACACTATCCATTCCAAAACAACTTTGCTCACCTGTAACAGTTAAAACAAATTGAGTTGAAACATCTACGGTGGCTACCGGGTTTTCTAAAGAAGGATCATCGAGAAAACTCGAAGGAGTCCAGGAGTAATCTCCTGGCAGATCAGCGCTCCCATTTAGGGTAACAGAACTTCCGGGTATGGTGAATTGATCCTCTCCAGCATCTACAGTTATTCCATTCATTTTTGTTATTGTCAGTGTATCACTCGTTGCAGGGCAATCACCGTTTGAAATGGTCCATACAAATTGATTAGCACCTAAGCTCAGTCCAATAACTAAGGTTAATGTATCAGTTGGAAACAGTACACTCGCTCCACCAATTATAACTGTCCATTCACCAACATTTCCTTGGGGATCATTCGCATAAATAATTGCACTATCCGAACAAGCGGTGTAATCGGGCATCGTTATTGAAGGTGGATTAGCGACCAAATTATCACTTAAGGTAAAGCTTGAATCGGCAGTACAACCTAGCGAATCCTCAACCTGAATTATATAATCACCGGCAAGCAAAGCGTCAAAACTTCCTGTTGTATTACTGTCTATTCCTTGTAAAACATAATTGATAGGAGGCGTTGCATCCTCAACTATTATTATAGCCGCACCCGTACTGTCACCACATGTTGGATCGCTTAGTAAAATTGCGGAGATACTTATAGGAATACTTGGCAAAATCTCAGCGCTTGTACTATCAACACACTGTAAACTATCGATCAGATAGACCTGATAAATATCTGCTGTTAATCCAATAAAAAGAGCACTGTCTTGAAAAGTTTGCCCGGCGTCAATACTATATTGATAAGGATTCGACCCTTGTCCACCAACAATTTGAATGCTTCCATTGGCTCCTCCACAATTTGTATGCGTAAGAATTAAGTTGTCAATAAAAGGAGGAGGAATTGAATCTATAAAAACTATGCTATCCACAGTACACCCTTGACCATCTTCAACATTGATAGAATAGGTGCTGGATTCCAGACCAATGAATATACCGCTTGTATTGCTTTGAGGAATACCATTGTTAATGGTATAGTTATAATTATTATCACCACCCAAACCCATAATTAAAAGCTCACCATTAAGCTCACCACAATGTAAATGAGTTATATCCACATCCATGGTAATTCCACCTTCCTGGATTAGTGTTATCGTGGCGGTGCTTACACATCCACCTGCATCAAGCACAATGATCTCATAAGTTTCGTCATGCAAACCGGTAAAGAGATTGCCCGTTTGAAAACTGAGTCCGTTATTAACACTATAGAAATAAGGAGGTGTACCGGAAGAAGCAAAAATGGTAATTTCTCCATTATGGTCTTCACAAATAGGATTTGTGCTTGAAAGGGAGTCGATGATGGGACCATCTATGCTTGGTATGACAAGGGATAGAGTATCTAGGCAAAAACGATCATCACGGAGGTAAAAAGTATAAGAACCAGCAGATAACCCATTGAAAAAACCATTTCCTTGAGCGGCGCTCATGTCTTCATTTAAACTGTACTCTATTGGTAAATTACCACTTGTAGCTACAATAGTTACCGAGGCATCGTTTGCACCACAATGTGCGGAGTCTATTATAAGTGTAGAAATGCTTATGTCCTCTTCAATGCCTAGTACAATAGCTGTATCACCTTTACAGCCATTACCATCAGTGACAATAATATTCCATATTCCGGCAGTAAAAAGGTCATAAGAATATTGATCATCTGGCGTTGGCGCAGATTGAATATTATCGATGCCATTATCAAATTCATAGATGTAGTCAGGATTGATAGGGTTGACCACTTTTACGGCTATAAATCCATTGTTTAAGCCACAGGTGAGATCACGGGCATCGAGAATATCGATGGAAGGACCAGGGTTTGTACTTAAACTAATTAATGAATCTACTTCACAAGTTCCATCACTTACCACTATCGTATAGGCGCCATAAGTTAAGGTAGTAAAAGTAGATGCAGCCTGAAAATTGGCGCCATCATCAATAGAATAGGATAAGCTACCAATACCACCACTTGCAATAATGTCTATTTCTCCATTATCTGTGATCACACCCGTACCCGAGTCACAACTTGGGTCAGTCAGGTTTATTCCATCAATAGAAATGCTGGTATTTTGAGGAAGAAAAACAAGGGAATCAACAATACATAGACTACTATCTATAACTTGAATGGTATACGTGTTCGATAATAGGCCACTAAATAAATTGGAAATCGAATAATTTATTCCTCCATCAATAGAGTATAAAAATGATCCACTTCCTCCTGAAGCAATGATCTCAATACTCCCACTATTATCACATGCAGTGGCATTTAAATTTATTTGATCAATTACTGGAGCGCTTAAATCTGTAAGTGTAGCAGAAGTGTCGGCTGAGCATGCTGATGCAGTAGTAACACTGATCAAAGGATAAAAGCCACCATATAGACCACTGAATACCGGACTGCTTTGAAAATTCACTCCATCAATGCTATAATTTAAAATGCCATCGCCATTGGCAATAATTTCTATTTGTCCGGTATTTAGACCACACGATGGGTTTGAAATAATTAATTCTTGAATGATAGGAGTTGAAGTACTATCCAATGTATAAATTGAATTTAATTCACAACCATTATCATCAATTACATTGATTAAATAATCACCACCCTGAAGGTTTGTAAAAATATTTCCAGATACTAATGTTGCTCCATTATCAATAGAATATAGATAAGGAGGAGTTCCTGAAGACACATTGATCGTAATACTTCCATTTGAACTTCCACATTCATCATTTGTAGCTAAAATCCCATCGAGAATAAGTGGTGGATTGGTATTTATGGAAAGCGTGGTGGAAGCTTGACAACCTGACTGTCCCTGAACAACGATGAAATAATTCCCTGCACTCAATCCGCTAAAGACAGAATCGCTTACAAAGGAGTTTCCTCCATCGATACTATAAGAAAAAGGCCCATCGCTACCAAGAGCATGAATGATGATCTCTCCGTCGACTTGCGAACATTGTGGATCGGTGCTTTCAATAGAGTCAATACTCACAGCATCTGTAGATGAGGTCACATTAAGTATATAATCACCATAATCATCCCACAAAAAACCTTCTACCAATACATAATAGGTACCGGCAAGCAGGTCAACGTTTATTTCAGATTGTAATCCGCAATTGTCGTTGTTCGACGCGAAAGGCAGAAAACAACATTGATAGCTTAATGCCATCCATGTATCGAATGAAGAACCACACAATGAAAACGTATAATTTCCATCACAAAGAATAGTAACTTTAATGATTTCTTCTTTTACCGTAGAAAAAATAGGACTTCTAAAATTGCAGTTGATTGCAGCAAATTCAGTATTTCCATTAATAGTTCCAGGTGCAATAAGTGACTGATCTGAAAAACACGGAGGAGTAAAAGTTACTTCACTGGTAAGATGATCTTCTGATATAGTATATAAGCACCCATCATTAACACCTGCCATTGTAAATGAACTAGTAGAGGGATCTCCGTCAACGGTAATATTAAAATCTACACATGGCCCGGTCTCTCCATCGCTATCATTATAATTGTCACCACCGGAGTTATCATAATAATAATTTAATATACCCCCGCTAAAAAGTGCGTTTGCCAGATTACCATTATAAGGGTTTTCAAGTATCGCAGGTGTAGCATTGACAATATTTAAAGACCCGTCGGTAGATTCAAGCGTAAAACCATCAGCTGATTCTTCACTTCCAAAACAAACAAAGACTTCTAGATCCCATTGACCGGCACTTATTTCAACAGGGTCGTAAACAACAAGCAATGGCGTATTGTCACAGGCATACGTACTTGAAATATGCTGAACTATAAATGACAGAATTACGAATATCCTAATTGCTGTTTTCAATTCAAATTGGATTGTTTATTTTGGAACCAAAATATGTTATTAAGTATTCGTATTCGTAATAGAATACTATATGTTACTAATAAACGCTTGTTAGTTATTAACAGTCCAATTAGCTGAGTAATTTGCTTTTCCTGATATGATGATCATTAATTTAGTTTTCTCCTATTTGAATCGACCCATTGGTGGGGAAAGGATTGCTGTTTTCAGAATAGCATTGGGAATGGTATTGTTTTTACAAGCCTGGTACTTTTCTGTTATAGATTTCATCCAAAAGGACCTTTTAGATAGTGTTCTTCATTTTCCTTATCCCTACTTTGAATTCATTAAAGTTCAGGACCCATTAATAATGAAGGGTGTGTTGATGCTGTTATTCTTTAGTTCGTTAGGTATGATGTTGGGCTATAGGGCTCGCTTATCAAGTTTAATTTACTTGCTGTCATTTACTTATCTATGGCTTATAGATAAAGGGTTTTATAATAATCACTATTACCTCATTTCACTCCTCTTATTATTGATGTGTTTTATTCGATCTGATAATAGTTTGAGTATAATGAAGAGAAAAAGCAGCGCAAGCAATCGAGTATGGGAAGAAAAGATACTACTCTTTCAATTTTCGATAGTTCTAGTATTTGCTGGTTTTAATAAGCTTAATGAATGGTGGTTGATCCAACATGAACCCGTACATCATATTCTGCAATATAAAGCCATGTTGCACGAAAATCTATTGTGGAAAAGTAAAGGATTTGAATTATTACTTATTTGGGGAGGTGTGGTATTCGACCTATTTATAGTCCCATTATTATTATGGGGAAGAACGCGTAAAGTAGCAGTAATCTTATTTGTACTTTTTAATGGGATAAATACGCTATTGTTTTATGATGTTGGAGAGATAGGTATTTTTCCTTTGTTAATGTTAAGTGCATTGATTTTGTTTTTCCCGAGAAAAGATATCCAGTCGTTTTTAGCTAAGCGATTCAATTATAATGTGAGTCTGAATAAAAAGGATATTGAAGGGGGAGTGCTAAGTAAACCCGCTGTTTTTCTTTTACTATTCTACGTAGTAATTCAACTATTATTACCAATTCGTCATCATTTATATGAAGGGAATGTAGATTATACAGGAGAGGCACAACGCTTTTCTTGGAGAATGAAATCTGTATATAAAGATTTTACGATCTCTTTTAAACTGATTGATGAAGAAAGAAATATAGAAGCGAACCTGGATCCAAGGTCCGTTTTAAGTGTGAAGCAGTATACTAATTTAGGGTATTATCCTGAGCTGATCCTGCCTCTTTCGGAAAACCTTAGAAGAAGTGCAATCGAAAAAGGGGTAAGGGAGCCTAAGATATATGTTGAATATAAGGTAGGATTTATGGGACTGCCACTTCAATACATGGTAGACCCGAAGGTAGAGTTGGGTACACTTTATTACTCTCCATTTAGACATTCAGATTGGATCTTGCCTTTAAAAAAATAACCGGATCAATAGAAGCCTATTATTTGTAATAAAATACCAGTCTATATTGACTTGTAGAGTTGTTTATTTTCACTATTTTTGCAGCCTTAAAAAATTAATTGGTTTATCGATTGCCAATATTATTAACCCTCTCGTTTTGATCGACACTAAAGCGAGATACAAAAATTAAATGCCACATGGCTGAGAAAAAAGAAGAAGCTGTTAAAGCTCAAGATTCAAAAGAACAAGTTAAAGAAAGTCCTAAAAAGGCTACAAAAACCGCTAAGAAAGTGGAAGAAAAAACTGATGAAGTAAAAGAAGCAACAAAGAAAGTAGTAAAAGTTGCTAAAAAGGTTGCCGAGAAAGTAGCTGAGAAAGTTGAAGAAGTAAAAGCTGCCGGAGACGAAAAGGTTGAAGAAGTTGTTGCTGAAACGAAGAAAACGCTTAAAAAAGCTGTCAAAAAAGTTGAGGAAGTTGCTGCTGAGATTATCGAAGAAGCAAAAGAAGACATTGAGGAAGTAAAAGCTGATGCCAAAGAAGTGGTAGAAGAAGTTGTTGCTGAAACAAAGAAAGCAGTAAAGAAAGCAGTAAAGAAAGTAACTAAGAAAGTTGAAGAGATTGTTGAAGAAGTAAAGGATGCAGTTGAAGAATTGGTTGAGGAAGTAAAACCAAGCATCGTTTCTGTAGAAGACTTTGATTGGGATGCTTATGAAAGTGATGAAGTATATAGTGAAGCTGAAAAGAAAGAACTAGATGGTATTTACTCAAAAACACTTACTTCAATTGATGAATTATCAGTAATTGAAGGAAAGGTTATTTCAGTAGGTAAGAAAGAAGTTGTGATCAATATTGGTTATAAGTCTGAAGGTGTAATTCAAACATCAGAATTCAGATATAACCCGGATCTTGCTCCTGGTGATACAGTAGAAGTATTTGTTGAGAATATGGAAGACCGAAATGGTCAAATGATCCTTTCTCACAAAACAGCTCGTTTGCATTCTGCTTGGGATCGTGTTAATAGTTCATTAGAGAATCATGAGATCATCACTGGTTTTGTGAAGTGTAGAACTAAAGGTGGATTGATCGTAGATGTATTCGGATTGGAAGCATTCCTTCCAGGTTCACAAATTGATGTGAAGCCTATTCGTGACTACGATGTATATGTTGGAAAGAACATGGAATTCAAAGTAGTGAAGATCAACCAAGAATTCAAAAACGTTGTTGTTTCGCATAAAGCGCTTATTGAAGCTGAGCTTGAAGAACAGAAAAAGCAGATTATTGCTGGTCTTGAAAAAGGACAAGTTCTTGAAGGTACGGTTAAAAACATCACCTCTTACGGTGTATTTATCGATTTAGGTGGTGTAGATGGACTTATCCATATTACCGATCTATCATGGAGTCGTATTAATCACCCAGAAGAAGTTGTTGAGCTTGATCAGAAATTGAATGTTGTAATTCTTGATTTTGATGATGATAAAACACGTATCGCACTAGGATTAAAACAACTACAAGAACATCCTTGGGAAAATCTTGATGAAGGTATTAAGGTTGGAGATTCAGTTGAAGGTAAAGTTGTAGTTCTTGCTGACTATGGTGCATTTGTTGAAATTGCTCCTGGTGTAGAAGGATTAATACACGTATCTGAAATGTCATGGTCACAACACTTAAGAAGTGCTCAAGACTTCCTTAAAGTTGGAGATGAAGTGAAAGCAGTGGTATTGACCATTGATCGTGAAGTGAGAAAAATGTCTCTTGGAATCAAGCAATTGAGTCCAGACCCATGGGAAGGAATAGAAGAACGTTACCCAGTTGGAGAAAAATATAAGGCAAAAGTTAAAAACTTCACCAATTTCGGAGTCTTTGTTGAAATTGAAGAAGGTGTTGATGGTCTTATCCATA
Organism: Flavobacteriales bacterium; assembly: GCA_030591505.1. GTDB lineage: Bacteria > Bacteroidota > Bacteroidia > Flavobacteriales_D > JAHECK01 > JAHECK01. The sequence goes on from JAUVAY010000037.1 coordinate 19,567, forward strand.
TATCTGACCTTTCATGGTCTAAGAAAATCAAACATCCATCTGAATTCTGCTCAATTGGAGATGAATTAGATGTGGTTGTATTGGAAGTAGATCGTGAAGGAAGAAGACTTTCACTAGGTCATAAACAATTAGAAGAAAATCCTTGGGATGTATTCGAAACTGTTTTCACACTTGGAAGTGTTCATCAAGGTACTGTACTTTCTTTTAAAGGAATCGGTGCAAGCATCGCTCTTCCTTATGGAGTTGAAGCTTTCTGTCAGAAAAAACAATTAAGAAAAGAAGATGGATCAACCGCAAATGTGGATGATAAATTGGATTTCAAAATTGTTGAATTCAGTAAGAACGCTAGAAAGATCGCTGTTTCTCATACTCGTATTTTCGAGGAGACTGCAGAAGAAGCTAAGAAAACGGAATTTACAGAACGTAAAACCGCTGGAAAAGTTAGAAACAAAGCGATTAAAGATAATAACGCTAATATCGAAAAGACTACTCTTGGAGACCTTTCAGTACTTTCAGCATTGAAAGATGAATTGGAAAAAGAAGAAGGTGACGGTAAAAAAGGAAAGAAATAATAATTTTTCTTTTATAAGAATATAAGAAACGCCCCATTGGGGCGTTTTTTTATGTATATAACTTTTTGTAAGGTTTTAGTGAGTAAAATATTGGACAAAAAGAAACCGCCAACGCGATGTATCGTGAAGGCGGCTCAACCTAACCAAAAACCGATCAATTCCGGTTTAGCTCCTCAACAAAACCTTGTATATTGAATTGATCAATAGTGACTGCAAATATGCAATGCTTGTTTTTTAAAAACTGTCAGGCATTTGACATTTAAAATTTTACTATGTTAAAACAGCTGCTAAAACTTGGTTTTATTCTTACACTACTATTGTTCTCGAGCTTTTGGTCCTATCAGATTCCTTCTGGAATAGATCGTGAAACTGCCAAGGAGATGTTTATATATCTCCAGGATCTCAGGCAGCAGAAAACACCAAAGTCAGATAAATTAAATCGTTATGTAAAAAAAAAGAGTACAATTCTTAAATGGAATAAGACCTTGGCTAAAGTTGCAGAAGCAAGAGCTATTGATATGGCTGAAAATGATTATTTTGCTCATATCGATCCCTTAGGATATGGAGTGAACTATTATATAAATAATGCTGGTTATGAGTTGGAGCCTGATTGGTTGGAACTAAAAACTAATAATTTCTTTGAATCACTTCAAGCGGGTAGGGATAATGCTTACGACATTATTGAAGATCTGATCATCGATAATGGTGTTCCAAGTAAAGGGCATCGAAAACATCTATTAGGATTAGACGATTGGAATGAACAAAATACAGATATTGGTATAGGCTTTTATCGTGTATCCGATGATATGAAGACGGAGTACACAAGCTATACTGTTATTATAATTGCTAGGCATCATTGGTGAAGTATAATTTGAGAAAATAAATTCTAACTACTTCACAATTTTTTTGACAACCGTCTTAAACTCATTTAACATCATCGCTGTAGCTCCCCATACAACTTCGTCATCTATCATAAAACTAGCCACCTTTACGCTAATATTCCCCTCTCTTAAAACCTCCTTCTTTTTTTCTATCGCTAGCTTTATCAATGATGGAAGGGAAGTAATAATAACACGATTGACCTCTGTAATATCTGGAATAAAACCCTTGAAATCAGAAAGGTACCCTACGTATGGTTTGACTAAAAAATTACTTGGAGGAATATAGATCTCGGTCAGGCTTCCTAATATTTGTATTCCGGAGGGATCTACACCTAATTCTTCCATCGTTTCTCGAATAGATGTTGCTTCAAGATCTTTGTCGGCTTTTTCGAATTTACCTCCGGGTAAACCAATTTGTTTACTATGCACACCATCGTATTCTTGCCTTTTTATTAAAGGAAAATACCAATGGCCGTCCTCTTTATATAATAATATTAAAACAGCACTTTCCCGAGGGTTTGCGTTCAGTTTTCTAATTACCTCAGCACTTGCTCTGGAATAGGAGATCATCTCCTTATGAGCTTCATTTCCTGGAAGCGTTTTTCTTAGCTCATTTTCCAATGCTGATAAAAATCCTGAAGTCATGCTTATTTCAATTTTCTTTTGCAAATTTAGGCATCTCTTTTACTATGCCTGTATTTATGTTAGATAATTCATTGCAAATGCCTCCACCGGAACTTTCCGAAGCGGATGGATTGCTTGCTATTGGTGGAGATCTTTCAAGTTCAAGGTTGTTGGAAGCATACAAAAATGGCATTTTCCCGTGGTATAATGAAGGTGAGGAAATTTTATGGTGGTCGCCTGATCCACGATTTGTTTTGTTTCCCAACGAATTATACGTTTCAAAGAGCATGAAAAAGCTAATTGATAGAGAAGCATTTACTGTAACTTTTAATAAGGACTTTAAATCGGTCATCCGAAATTGTAAGATGATTAGCAGGTCTGGACAGGAAGGAACATGGATCACCGATGAAATGGAAAATTCTTATATTAAATTATTTTCTGAAGGCATTGCGCATTCAGTTGAGGTGTGGGATAAAGAAGATCTTGTGGGAGGGCTATATGGCATTCGTTTAGGAAAGGTATCATTCGGAGAATCTATGTTTTCTAAAAAAAGCAATGCAAGTAAATTTGGTTTTATTAAATGGGTACGAAAACTTCAAGATGAAGGAACAAAATTGATCGATTGTCAAATTCCAACAGATCATCTCCGTTCACTTGGGGCAAAGGAAATATCAAGAAAAGCTTTCCTTCATCTTCTTCATATAAACAAGCAATGAAAAATGTGATGCATTAAGTACAAATACCTTGATTAGGGTATAGGAAAGCACTTGTAATTAGTTGAAATTTGTACTTTATAATCATTCTAAATAAGAAAGTGTCGACACGTTTATCTGATCTCAAAGAAAGGGAAGAGGGAATTATTACTCACATCGGTGGGTCGGGTGCATTTAAGACCCGTATATCCGAAATGGGTTTCGTAAAAGGCCAGAAGATTTTGGTTATTAAGAATGCACCCCTACGTGACCCTATCGAATATAATATAATGGGCTATGATGTTTCGCTTCGAAGAAAAGAAGCAGAGAATATCATCGTAGAAGATGAAGATAGTGAAAACATCAATATTGATTATAAAGTTAACTCTAGCATTGGAAAAGCTTTTCAAATAAATGGTAGTAGTGAAAAAAAGATTCGAATAGCCTTAGTCGGAAATCCAAACAGTGGAAAAACGACTTTGTTTAATTTGGCTTCTGGAGCGCATGAGCATGTTGGAAATTATGCAGGTGTAACGATTGGGACCAAAACAGCATATTTTAAGCATAATGGTTACCGAATTGAAATTACAGATCTACCTGGAACGTATTCTTTATCGGCCTATTCTCCTGAAGAACAATTTGTAAGGGATCATTTAATAAAAGAACGTCCGGATCTTGTATTGAATGTAGTAGATGCTTCCAACCTTGAAAGAAACCTATTTCTGACCACACAGTTTATCGACCTTGAGATTCCAGCTGTGATCGCTTTGAATATGTATGATGAGCTGGAAAGTACACAATCGGAACTAAACCACAAGGAGCTAGGGGCAATGATCGGAATTCCTTTAATTCCAACCGTAGGTTCGAAAGGAATTGGATTATCTAATTTACTTGATAAGGTCATAGAGGTTTATAAAGGGGAGTGTCAAACATCAAGAAGAGTAAAGATTCACTACAGTCTAGATCTTGAAAATGAAGTATATGATCTAAGTAATGAAATTGAAGAAAAAATTCCAGGTCTTCATCATTTTCCCCATCGATTTATTGCATTAAAGCTGATCGAAGGTGATGAGGAAATAGTTGATATGGTCCGTTCCGTTGATGATGGCTTTGAAATCATTGAAGGAGCAAGCAAAGCGAGAGAAAGGGTTGAAGTTGGACTTTCGGAGAAAATTGAAAACATTTTTATTGATGCCAGATACGGGTTTATTGACGGAGCATTAAA
>JAUVAY010000040.1 GCA_030591505.1 Flavobacteriales bacterium
AAAGGGAGTGGAGAGAAATTAGCGATGGATCACAAAACACTTTTAGCAATAAACACCAGATTAATTTATGCTCAGGTGGAAGGCTTTAGTTCTGAACCTAAAAAAGTGGCCTTTGATGTTGTACTGCAGGCTGAGACCGGGTTTATGGGAATGAATGGTTTTGCTGATCGTGAACCAGCGAAGCTACCAGTAGCTCTGATCGATATTTTAGCCGCCCATCAACTCAAGGAAGGAATTTTAGTTGCTTTATTGAAAAGAGAAAAAGATGGTAAAGGGAGTTTAGTTCGTGTTTCTCTTGAAGAAGCTGCATTAGCATCTTTAGCGAATCAGGCGAGTAATTATTTAATGGAAGGTCATATTCCACAACGAATGGGCAGTTTACACCCCAATATAGCTCCATACGGTGAGGTTTTTAGCACTAAGGACAAAGCACAAATTGTATTAGCCGTTGGAACAGATCATCAGTTTGTAGAACTATGTGATATTCTGGGTTGTTCTTACCTGGTAAAAGATAGAATGTATGTTACAAACACCCAGCGTGTGATCAATAGAATAGAATTGAAAAGTATTTTAAGCGGATTTATTGAGAAATGGGGACTTAAAGAGCTTATATCTACATTTATTGACAAAAAAATTCCTGTTGGTGAAATAAAAAACCTCCAACAAGTTATGGACTCGTCCTTAGCGAAGAATATGGTTTTAAATGAAGAGATTGAAGGAAAGGAAACAAAACGATTACGGACTGTAGCTTTTCATGTTTCCGACGAATAAGCCCATGTTGAATTATGAAAAACACCTTAAAAGATAAAATAGTTACTTCCCCAAGGAGATTATTGCGTGTTTTGAAATCAGAAATGGAAAAAGGGAAAGGTCAGCCCGGAAAAATGGCGGGATCTATTGGTCTTGGACTTTTTTTCGGTATCGTACCTATATGGGGATTTCAAACTCTAGCGGCATTTACAAGTGCCAGTTTATTAAAACTTAATCGAGTAGTTGTGCTATTAGCGACTAACATTAGCTTCCCGATCTTTATACCGTTTATTATTTTCTTCAGCTTTCAATTTGGAGCTTTGTTCGTGGAAGATCCTATTCAACTCCCTTCTTTTATCGACCTTAATGAAGAAACGATCTATTTACAGATCAACCAATACCTTATCGGGGCTGTCCTGCTTGCCTTTACAATAGGAGCTCTTGGGTTTTTAGGAAGTTTTATAGTGTTAAAAGCCGTTTGGAAAACTAAGAGGGAAAGAGCTTAATCTTTCCAAGGAACACCAAATTTCTCAGGAAATTTCGAAGGAATTGTAGTATAAAACTCTTGTATCACCCTTAAGTCTTTCTCGAAATCACCACTAGGGTAGATCACAGGGCCAATACCAGCAATTTTATTTTTATAATCCAAGTAGCCTAAGGCGATTGGAACCTTAGCGTTTAGCGCTACATAATAAAATCCTGATTTCCATTTTTTAACTTTTTTACGTGTTCCCTCAGGAGTTACAAGTACTGTTAACTCATCCCTATCGTTATAAAGTTCAGTCATGGCATCAACCATACTTTTTCTATCTTTTGTTTTCGGTCCTCTGTCTATTCCAATTGCTCCCAAAGGCTTCATAAATAAACCAAAAGGAAAGGATAACCATTCTTTTTTTATAGTAAAACGAACCTTAACCCCAAGGTACTTTAACCCAACAATAGCATATACCAGATCATAATTACTTGTGTGCGGAGAGGCAAGCATCACACATTTTTTAACATCGGGGGGCAATTGACCTTTGATGCCCCAACCATTAAACTTATAGATCAACCAAAAAATAAAGCGAAGCATTATATCAATTTACAGGTGTTATATCAATCACTTCTCCATCAAACCATATATTCTCGCCAGCCAGAGGGTGATTAAAATCTAATTCAATTTTATCTTCGGTCATACCAATAATAACACCCGAAAACTCATTACCATCCTCATCTTTCATAGGGATCATATTATATAACTCGAACAAGCTATCATCTAATTTCCCTTCATGTTCAAAAGATTTTTTTGGAATTTCAGAGATCGCACCTTCGTCAACCAGACCAAAAGCGTCTTCGCATTCTACCAAAAAGGAAAATGAGTCTCCAACATTTAAACCCTTAATATGTTTATCAAAGGCCTCGAATTGTTCGCCGGAACCGATTATAAATTCATAGGGTTGCTCCTCAGAAGTTTCTTCCACTAATTCACCGGAAGGATCATCAATGTATAGTTTATACTGAACAGTTACTCGCATTCCGTTTTCTGCAATCATTTCTTATCGTTATTAAATCGTAGTGAAAATAAGATAGACTCTAATTCTCGTAAATATTCCCTTTTATCAAATTTAGGCGCAAATATATTCCCTTCAATTGTAATTATTCGTTGGTTTACTTCGTCGTATGTTGAAAGACTAATAAAGGGCCCTCCCATAAAATCGTTTTTCATGTTCCATAAACCACGAATAAAGCGGCCATAATTTTCATCAATACTAACATCTTCTCCTTCAGGGTAAAGGTTCATGTCTTCAAATGAGTAAACTGTTTTCATATACGATCCATAAGTACTACCAGGTACTTTTTTTACAAATTCATCCCTTACTTTTAGTAAAGAAGCATCAGTAAAGGAGCTGTCTGATTGATGCGGAGACGTGTAGATAAGCAAGTTTTGAATTACATAATACATGTTCCCACTCAGGTTTCTGGATTTTTCTCTTTTAAGCCAAAGGAAATCTGCACTGTCTTTTGCAATTTGAAAACCTTGTGGAAAGATGATGTTAATGCCAAACTTCTTTTGTACGATATTCATTACAGGTTTAGCAGAATAGGCATTGAATAAATAAGATAGACGTTCATTCTCCTTTTTGTTTATTATATCGATAACACTACTGGCGTTTTGTGTAAAAAGAGTATTTATTTCAGCCATAGTGCCAGCCGAAACATCTAATACTAATTGATTCTTTGACCACTTATCTTTTAGCATTTCAAATTTTCCTTCCCCTTCTTTTAGTTTCAAATCTTGACGTATTACAAAGATGTTTCTGTGCCTTTCTATGATCATGCTAAACTGCTCAGGCGTATAGTGCATTATACTAAACGCTTCTTCGGGGCGAGGTAACATGGGTAAATAATAGCGAAATAAGGTCGTCATGACACTGTCAACACCATTATCCCAAAGACTATCGGGGGTAACTACAATAATCTCTCCTGCGGCTCCTGAATGGGCTGGTTTTATTGATGTTTTGGAATGATCGCAAGAGAAGAAGAAAAGGGGGATTATAAGATAAAAAAGAATCTTTTTCATAATGTGTTTATTTATATGACTCGTTTTCAAAAACCAAGCCAAAAGTACGGAAATTGAAAGTCATAATTAAGATAGGGATTATTCAATAACTGGTTTTATCTTTGCGATAAATTTTATCGATGAGCATTAATTTGTCTGAACAGGAAAAAGGGAGAAGAGAATCACTTTCTAAACTTAGAGAATTAGGGATAGAACCCTATCCAGCAGCGGAGTTTAAGTACACGCATAAACTTCAGGAGATCAAGATTGACTTTAAGGAAGGAGACGAAGTTATTGTTGCTGGAAGGTTGATGAGTAGAAGGATCATGGGAAAAGCTTCTTTTGGCGAACTAATGGACAGTACAGAGCGGATGCAATTGTATTTTAATCGAGATGAAATTTGCCCAGATGAAGATAAAACCTTGTACAATGTTGTTTTTAAAAAACTACTTGATATTGGAGATTTTATTGGAATAGAAGGTGTTTTATTTGTAACTCAAGTTGGAGAACAGTCTATATTAGTTAAGAAAATTCACGTTTTAAGTAAGTCGCTAAAACCCTTGCCAATTGTTAAGGTGGATGAAAAAGGAGATGTACACGATGCCTTTACCGATCCTGAAACAAGGTATCGACAACGATATGTTGATTTGGTTGTTAATCCAAAAGTGAGGGAGATCTTTATAAAAAGGACCAAAGCGTTCAACTCTCTTCGGAATTTCTTTAATGAGAAGGGGTATATGGAAGTCGAAACACCTGTTTTGCAGCCGATTCCTGGTGGTGCAGCAGCAAGGCCTTTTATCACTCACCACAACGCATTAAACATACCACTATACCTGCGTGTAGCAAACGAATTATATTTAAAAAGACTGATTGTTGGTGGTTTTGATGGGGTTTATGAATTTTCCAAAGACTTCAGGAATGAGGGAATGGATAGAACTCATAATCCGGAATTCACCATTATGGAAATCTATGTTGCTTATAAAGATTATCATTGGATGATGGATTTTACAGAAGAGTTTCTTGAAAAAGTTGCCCTCGATGTAAACGGAACCACTGATGTTCAAATTGGAGATAAAACCATCAGTTTCAAAGCGCCCTTTAAACGCATTACTATGAGAGATGCGATCAAGGAGCACACTGGTGTTGATATAAAAGGGAAAACAGAAGATGAACTTCGCAAAGCAGCGCTTGAAATGGGTGTTGAAGTGGACGAGTCAATGGGTAAAGGGAAGATGATAGATGAGATCTTTGGAGAAAAATGTGAATCAAGTTATATCCAACCCACTTTTATTACCGAATATCCAAAAGAGATGTCTCCTCTTTGTAAAATGCACAGAGATGATCCGGAACTTACAGAGCGTTTTGAGTTAATGGTAAATGGAAATGAATTAGCGAATGCTTATTCAGAATTAAATGACCCGATCGATCAAAGAGAGCGTTTTGAAGAGCAGTTAAAGCTTTCAGAAAAAGGTGATGATGAAGCGATGTTTATAGATCAGGATTTTATTCGTGCACTTGAATATGGAATGCCTCCAACGAGTGGATTAGGTATTGGAATGGATCGTTTAGTTATGTTATTGACCAATCAAGAGTCTATTCAAGAAGTTCTTTTCTTTCCACAAATGAAACCGGAGCCCAAAGTGATAGTCTATACTGCTGAAGACTTCAGTGCTATTGGAATTCCTGGAGAATGGGCAGAACATATAATGGACGCTGGATTTGCTTCGCCGGAATCAATAAAAGAAACCAAGCCAAGCAAAGTTCACCAAACACTTAATGGGTTTAGAAAAAAGAATAAGCTTTCTATTCCTGCGCTGCAATTAGCAGAAATTAAAAACTGGTTTAAGGACTAAAGAGAATTTATTGCTTATGATGAAGGGACGGACTTTTCTTTTTTTATTGCTTAGCTTTTTAATTAGCACCCGCACTTTAATTGCGCAAAAGAAGTACAAGCCTTTTCAGGCTAGCGAGGTAAAAAAAGGAGACCTGTCTGATAAAGCCTTCAAAGACTACCCCTCTTCACAAGCGAGAATTCTATTCGATTACGGACAACTTACCTTTACTGAAAATGAAAATGGGTTTAACATCGAAAGAAAACGGCAGCTTCGCTTAAAGATACTTAATGACACTATACTTAGCGCACATACCCTTGGCCTTACTTCTTTTGAGCAGAATGATGTAAAATCGATTAAGCTTTATACACTTTCTGGAGGTGAAATAGTCGTGAAAGAAATTCGTGATCAATGGTCAAGCATTTTTAAGTTTGGTCCGCTTAGCACTGAGATACAGGGTGTTAAATCTGGTGATATAATAGAATTTGTTTTTAAAGCTAAAATCGAAACTCCCGAAGAAATACATGGCTGGCAGTTTGAATATGAGATTCCCGTTGATTATAGCGAATGGTATGCTGAAATTCCCGGAATGTTCACATATCGACCTATTTTCAAGGGCTATATACCTTTATTAGTAAATTCCAGTGAGTTATTAAAGGATAAGAATAAAAATTGGATTGAGATCGATGGATTTTATGTCTATCAAAATCGCTATTTGACCAAGGACATACCTCCTTTTAAGAAGGTTGTTTATTCGCCTTCAAGTAGAAATTACTTAACCTCCGTTGACTTTTATCTTGATGAAGTAAAGGCCTATAAATCGTATAAAGCGATGGCAGGTCAAACCTGGGGTCAGGTTTCGGCTCAATTATTTAAAGATGAAAAACTAGAAGGAAGGATAAATGATTTTGACGCTAAAAGTATTGTAGAGAAGTTTAAACTGGATAGTAATATTGAAAATAGCATCGTTATTATTTATGATTGGTTGACCTCAACGATAAAATGGAATGGTGATATTGGGATATATGCTGAGCATAGTTTGAGATCGGTGATCGAGAAAAAATCCGGATCCATTGCAGAGATTAACCTATTGCTTACATCTTTACTTCAAACACTAGGAGTTCCTGCGCGGCCGCTAATTCTCAGAACGACCGATCAGGGAGAGGTAAACATGGAGCTTCCAAGCCCAAGTCAATTTAATTATTTGATCTGCTGGGTAGACCTAGATGGATATGATCTTTTAATTGACGCTAGTGATCCTTGTTTGGATGTTGGGATCCTTCGCCCTACATCATTGAATAATAAAGGACTGAAAATAACTTCACGATTTGAAGATTGGGTAGACCTAGAAGAAAGGAGAATAGCAAAGTATAAGGTAATTACGAACAGTAGTGTTAAAGAAAAAAGCCTGCTTTCAACAGTGAGTGTAACAAAGCTGAATTACTTCGCTATAAAGGATTGTAGGAATTTTAATAAGGCTGAAGAATTAGTTAGAATAGAGCCGGGTGTTGTAATAGATAATATCTCCTTAAGTAGAAAAGACAGTATTTTCACTGGAAACCGTATAATGTTTGATTGCAACTCGGACTCTCTTGTAGAAAAAAGTGGAACATCCTGGACATTTAGCCCTTTTTGGTTTGAAAAACTCCAATCTTCACCTTTTGAAGCTAAAGAAAGAAGGTTTCCTATCGTGTTTCCTTATCTTTTTGAATACAGTTGGATCTTTATTCTTGAGCTGGACTCTAACGTTACTATAAGCAATGTTCCGGAAGAAGAAGAGATATCCATTCCCGATAATTCAATACGCTTTATTTATAAAGTTACGCAGTTGGACGGTATGTTAAAGATCAATGCACAGTTTAGTATTCTGAGAAGGCGTTATGATCCCTCAACTTATGAAGATATTCTGGAGTTTTATGACAAGGTCTTTAAAAAGTTTAATGAAAAATTAAAAATTAAGGTGAAGCCATAACACACCTTTTCCCTACATTTTGCGTTCTTTACAATAATTATTTGAAGCGATTAAATTTGACAAATGATCAAGAAGATACTTTTACTTAGCTTAATATTACTTATAACGACCCAAAAGTCATATGGGCAAGGATCGATAGGTGATACGACTAAAGTGATTCCTTATTTGTCGATGTCTTACCAGTTTTTTGTCCCCGCAGGAGATTTGGCAGAGCGATTAGGTTATGGAAGTATAATTGGAGTGGATTTTAATACAAAGTTTCAAAATAATTTTGAAATAGGAATAGGAGGAGGTTATATTTTTGGAGATCAGGTTGCACAAGACAGTTTACTTCATGGTATGATTACTTCTAATGGGCAGATCCTCGATGATAACGCGTATTATTCCGAAGTATTTTTCTTCTCAAGAGGATGGAAAGTTGGCGTTACTTTTTCTAAGATATTTTCCGTGCTTTCCCCGAATCCAAATTCAGGAATTAAAATTGGAATTGGCGGTGGCTATAATCAAAATTGGATCAGGATCGAGAATCATGAAAATACTATTCCACAACTATCAGATGAGTATAAAACCTATTACGATAGAAAAACGGGAGGTTTTTATGCTGAGCAATATATAGGGTATCAGTTATTCTCTAGTAAAGGAATGGCAAATTTTGCTGCTGGGTTCGAATTCAGAGAAGGATTTAATACCAATCTACGCTCTTATAATATTGATGAAATGAGTAATGTTACAGGGAGCAATATTGATCTTTATATTGGTATTAAAATCTCTTGGAACATATTGTTTTATAAGAGAATGTCGACAGGGTATTACTATAATTAATGGGAAAGACACTCTATAATATTGGAGTTTGGTCATACTACCAAGGCGTTAAAGTTGCATCATTATTCAATGAGAAAGCCAAACTGTGGTTAGTTGGCAGAAAGGAATGGCGCGAAAATTTGAAATTGGCAGTAACTCGATTAAACCCGAATCAAAAAAACGTTTGGTTTCATGTTAGTAGCCTTGGTGAGTTTGAACAGGGCCGTCCGATCATGGAACAGTTAAAGAAAGAGAAGAAGATCAACCTAATTATTTCTTTCTACTCTCCTTCAGGTTATGAACAGATGAAAGACTGGGAATTAGCCGACCTAGTTACCTACCTACCTCTAGACACGCAAAAAAATTCTGTTGACTTTATCGAGATCATAAAACCCGATGTTTCACTATTTGTGAAGTATGATATTTGGTATCATTATTTAAGTCAGCTAAAAGCAAAAAAGATTCCGAGATTGCTTATCTCTGCTCGGTTTTACCCTTCGCAAACTTTTTTTAAGTCCTGGGCATCATGGTACAGAAAACTATTGTTTTTATTTGATCATATTCTGGTTCAGGATGAATTATCGCTCAACCTTCTTCATTCGATTGATTATAAAGCTGCTGAAATAAGTGGAGATATCCGTTATGATCGTGTTGATGAATTAAGTAAAAACAAAGACCGGTTTAGCGATATCGAGAAATTTATAAACGGAAAGCAGGTATTTGTTGCCGGATCGAGTTGGCCTTCTGGCGAAAAGGTAATGTTGCGTTATTTTCTTGAGAAAAAGCATGATATACGCATTATTATGGCGCCTCATGATGTTAGTAAAGAACACATTGCCTCATTGATTCAAAAGTGTAAAGGGAAAGCCATACGGTATTCGGAAATTGATAAGGTTAATGGCGAGCATATTATATTAGTGGATAGTATTGGGATCTTGAGCCGAATCTATAAATATGCTCAGATCGCCTATGTTGGTGGAGCATTTAAGGAGGGTTTACACAATATTTTAGAGCCGGCCGCTTATGGAATCCCTGTTATTACCGGGCCAAATCACGAGGGCTTTCCGGAAGGCCCATCAATGGAAGAAAATGGCGGATTATTTCGTGTCAAGAATGAAATTGAATTTACAACTATCGTAAATGAATTACTAGAAAATAAAGAAGCCTATTCAAAAGCATCTGATGCTGCAGGAAAATTCATTAAAGAAAGAAAAGGGGCGAGTTCATTAACCCTTAAAGTGATCGATCGCTACCTTTAGAAGAGGGCTAAAAATTGAAACTCACATTTACATAAAAATTTGTTCCTGGTCTTGGTATTTCTCCCCAGCTTAGAAACTCATAGTAGTAGGTATTAAATATATTTTCCACTCCGGTCTGTATATTCCAAGCGGTATTTTTTCCAAAAGAGTAGGAAGCGCGAAGATTAGCGATCATCCATGCTGGAGAACTAGTTTCACCAAAGGATTCTCTTACTTCATCTTTTTTAATTGCACCAACAACTTCAGGACTTATGTCCCAGTTTTTTCCTTTGATCGTGAACGTAGAGGTTAGTTTTAATGGTGGAAGCTGTGGTAAAATCTCATTTTCACTGTCCTTTCCATAAGTAAAGTTCAGAACATTTACCCAACTAATATTTTTTATGGTCCAAATAGCTGACCCCTCAAAACCTGTCATATAGGCATGATCCATTGCTTCATAGATTTTCACACCATTTGCTCCTATTGTCATAGTACTTAATTCAGGATCGATAATCCCAACGATATAATTGTTTAGGTGATAATAGAAATACGAAAGACCAAATTCAAAAGATCCTTTTTTAAGTGAGGCCGACATTTCTGCCTGTAACGCTGATTCTTGACCTAATTCAGGGTTTCCAATATAGTCATATCCATCTTGTGCGTTGAAAAGGTAAAAACCATACTGTTCGCTAACTGTTGGTAGACGCTCTTTGTAGGCAGCTATCCAGTTTAGCTTAAATGATTCATTAACGCGCCATTCAGGCTTAACAAGAATATTCCAAATCCCCATATTAATTGGGTCATCAACATCATAACCAAAAACACGGAGGTGGTTTTTTCCAAACTCACTTTCAATTCTTGAGTTTGAAAAATCATAACGTAATGAGTAATTAAACGCAAAGCGATCATTAATATCCCATTGATCAGCAAATAATAAACCAATAACACCCCTTTTTACATCTGGCCACGTTAACATAAACATCGGCGCTTCATCGTTAGGATACATTGTCATTTCAGCACGTGAAAAGTGTACAAAACCATCTGCTTTAAGACTAAAGCTATGCCCTGCTATTTTTCTCCAATTAAAGGTTGTGTAAGCTCCATAAGTATCGCTCCAACCTGGCATGTCCATTCGAATAGGAACTTCATCATCAGGTCTCTTGCTGTCATCCATTTCATGATAGATATTGTTTCCATATACTTTGAATTCTATTTCTTTTAAGCTTGAACCAAAAAAGAAACGTTCATAGGTTAAGCTATATATTTTTGCTTGAGCAAGACTTACATCCATTGGTAATGCAGCATATCCTACGTCCCAGGCACGATCGTAAATAAAATCAACCTTTATGCGATGAAAGTCAGAAAAATTAGAAACGAGTTTTGCTGAAGCATTAACCTTACTGAACTGAGTATAATTTACCTCGTTCCCGTTACCATCTTTATAATTATCATTCATTCTAAAGGTAGAGCTGAAGATTCCAGAAAAAAGATCATTATTGAAGCCTAAGCCCACGGAGCTATTAAACCCGCTTGAAACACTTTGATATCCCGAAGCTACATGACCATAAAACTTCTTTTCCAAATTTGGTTTAGCTGTTTCCATATTAATAGAACCACCTAATCCAGCGCCATTTTCACTCGACGAACTACCACATTCAATAGCCTTTAGATTATTTGATTCAACGTAGGAAGAAACAGGATCCATTTTGTCGGTACATGCACCAAACATGTGCATGCCATCTATGGTTAAATTAACCTGACCAGCAGAAAAACCCCTATAAATGGGTTCGGGAGCAAAATTTCCCCGACTGATCAAAGAGACGGCTGGAATTCGTTCTAAAGCACTCTCCGTCAAATTAAAACGATTACTATTATAGTATTTATCCAGAAGATCTGAATCGTTATCAAATTCAACTACATTAAAAGAAGCTAATTCAACTTGTTGCATAGTTGAATCTTGCCCTAATGTATTCATTGAATACAATAGGGTCAAGATCAAGATAAATCTATTCATCGTTTAGAGGTCTATTTCTTAGAATGTAATATCAAGGTAAACATCATCTTTGATGATATTCCCTTCACCATCTTTAATCACCATATTAACTCTCCACCAACCAGTCATAGTAAAATTTGTTACACCCTTATAGTGTCCGTCGCCTATGTGTGTAGGGTTAACATTATTTGGAGATCCATGATTCATAGATGGCATTTGAGGATCGATCTCTACTGTTAGGTAAGGTTCGTATGGCCAATCCATCATAGAAGCTTTTCTATTGATAATGATCTCAAAATCATTTTCACCTACCTGTGGGTCTTTTGGTGTAATGAGCGAGATAAAAAACTTAGCTGTAGGATCAAGGTCCGAAATAAATGATGTCAATTGTACTTCTTCAGGCTCAACAACCTCAAAGTCAAAAACAGCAACACCGGTTAAACCAGTACCATTGTCTGTAACGGTAGTTGTTATTGTCCATGTACCTGCGGTTGAAGGCATAACATATGTTATCGCTCCAATAAATTCTTTTGTGTCGCTATTGTATTCAACAGCTTCAGTTGGACATGAATGCATCATCATACCCATATCCATCATCGGCATGATCATAATATTAAGGTCGCCGCTAACAACATTTCCGGTAACAGAATCTTTTACTGTAAGGTAAATTTTGTTGTAACCAACAAAAGGATCCTCAGTAGCGTGATATTGTATTTTTAATCCAGAACCGATAGCAAACTCCTCTCCTACAAGCGTTTTTTCTGGTGCTGGTGCTGGAGGATCTGGTTCTGTAGTTTCTTTGTCGCAATTAGCTAAACCAAACAATAGAGTGGCTGCTATAAAGTATGTGAATATTTGTTTCATCGTAAATTCTTGTTTAATAATAAAAAATAGGGATTCAAGTAATAAGAAGCTTGATGAATTCGCGTAATGATTTACTATAAATTATCGAAATCGACAGTTCATTCCAAACCCAATACAATTAGAATTCTTTGTCAATAGTTGATTAGAAACTCACTAAAACCTACAGTGAAGTTTATTTATAGAATAAATCTAGCGAGTTCAATCAAGCTTCTGGCTAAGTATTTTTAGCTTAAATAGCTTGATTTTGGAGGATGAAACACATCCATAGGGTATGCATCGAAATCGTGCAATAAAAATGAAAAATCTCGTGAAATGGAATAAGAAATAACAGCGTTATTATCCTTTTCTTGTGTTAAATAAAGAAGATCAATTTTTACAATGTTAGAAGCAGTAAAAGGTGACTTCTCCTCTTCGGTACTTTTCTTTTTAATTGTTTTCACTAAGTGACAAGTACCTTGACAACTTTCATCGACTTCAATATTTTCACAAAACTCCTGAGCGATTGAAAATCTATTTAACTGAAAATCAGTAATAATGATAAAATTCCGCATTGAAGGGAACATCATTAATGCAATGAATGATATGCTAACTAAAGCTTTCAAATTTAATTCCAGTTTAATTCTGCAAATATAAGTAGCTTTTAAAAGAAAATCATGAGAAAAATCATAAAACAGGAAGTAAATTGGAGTTCTCTGTCCGATTTATTCATTAAAAAGGGATATAATATTTGAAATACAAATTATAAAAACGCGCTGTATGTGTTGCGCTACAACAATTTCAGTAAAGACTAACAATTTCTTTATTATTTACACTTTATTTTATGATTATTTCAATTAGTAGTATATTTGGCCTACATGTCACGACACAGGATTGAATTAGATTGTCAGAGTTGCTCTATCCGGAATAACTCTGTTTTTAACGGCTTATGTTCACACTCACTAACAGCGATAAATGGACATAAATCTACTAATGTTCATCGTAAAGGTCAGATACTTTTCCATGAAGGGACGCGACCAATGGGAGTTTACTGTATCAATAAAGGGAAATTAAAACTTTATAAACTCGGTAACGAAGGAAAAGAACAAATCATTCAACTTGCAAAAGAAGGAGAAATTTTAGGGTATAGATCAATGATGAGTGAGGAGTTATATCCTGTTTCTGCCGAAACACTTGAGGAATGTCATGTCTGTTTTATTCCAAAACAAGATTTTCTCGAAATGCTGGCAAATAACCATGAACTTTATGCCAAGCTATTTAAACATGCCTGTCATGAATTAGGCATAATGACCCAGAATGTCACAAATTTAGCGCAGAAAACAGTTCGGGAAAGATTGGCGATAACCTTTATCATGCTTAAAGAAACTTATGGTAAAGATCACGAAGCTGGCGACAAAGTTGTTATTAATCTTACTCGAGAGGATCTAGCAAATATTGTTGGAACAGCAACTGAAACACTTATTAGATTGCTGCACGACTTTAAAGAAGATGATATTATTTCTACTGAGGGGAGAAAGATCATTATTCAAAAGGAAAATGAGCTGATCCGTATTGCAAATCTATCGTAATACTATCTTTTTCGTATCTTATAACTTTTAATTCTATTGACAGATATCAGCGTTTGCCGTGATAATCGTCATTGAAAGAGATTTTTGAATTTCGTTATTTTATAATTGTAATTAAAGTCGATATGAAAAAGATTTTAGTACCCACAGATTTTTCTGATTGTTCAAGGAATGCATTTAAAGCAGCTATGCAAATAGCCGTTAGAACAAATGCTATTATTGAACTAGTCCATGTTTATGATCGCCCAGTTATTGGTTTTGTTGATCTAAACATCGACCATAAGAAAAACAAAAAGGTGTTACAAAAAACGCAGCACGCCATGAAAACAATGGTAGAAACTATGAGAATAGAGAATAGTGTTGTGAACACTCACATACTAGCAGACACTCCTTTGACCGAAATTCTAGATCAAAAGAAGTTTAAGGATGTTGATCTAGTTGTGATGGGTAGTCAAGGATCGGAAGGGATAAGAGAACTTTTTATTGGATCTAATACCGAAAAAGTGGTAAGAAAATCAAAAGTTCCAATACTAACCCTAAAAGAAGATGTCGACATATTTGATTTGAAAAATATAGTTGTCGCTTCCAATTTTTATAAAGAACTAGAAGGTGTCTTTAAACAGATAGATGATTTTTTAAACATTTTTAATCCCCATTTTAACTTATTAAAAGTTGTAACTCCAGGTAATTTTGAGACAAGCCATTACAGTCGAAAGATCATGCAAGGATTTGCTGATAACTTTCAAATGAAAGACTATTCAATTCATATTTATAATGATAATAGTATTGAAGCGGGGATTTTAAATTTTGCTAAGGATATCGAAGCTGATGCCATTGTAATTGCCACCCATGGAAGAAAGGGGATTGAGCATTTTATTAACGGATCGTTGGCGGAGGATGTTGTAAATCACGCTATAACACCAGTTTTAAGTTTTAAATTAAAAGAAGGCGAGAAAAACGACAACGTTTTATTTCCAATGTTATGATAAAAAAGAACATTTTATGGTTTTCTGAAATAAACCCTGATTATCAGGAAGAAAATTCGTTGATTAAAAAATTTCATAAAGATAATAGGCTTCATATTAAGAATATTCGCCATTGTTTTGAACCTGTAATTCGTCAGAAAGAAGTAAAATCAAGCAAAGAAATTGAAGGAAAAACAAATGTATTATCGCTTGAGGCTGAACCAGAACTTCTGTTCAGAGAAAGTTATTTTGCAGATGCTGTGGTGATGACAAAACCAATTTTCCAAAGCAATTTTTATCCTGATCATTTTCGTGGAATACATTGTCCAATCGTGTTGTTTCCAGAAAAAGTTCAAACGATAAATCACCTTTTGTTTATTATTACAAGCGACCCTGATTCTGTAATATCAATCAAACAGTTTTGTAATTTGTTTGAACAAATTTGTAAAAAATCTAAGATCACCTTATTGGTTTATGATAACGGTGAAGGAATACAGAAACCCGAAGAAAAACTAGTTGTAAACTATTTACGAAATTGGAACTCTAACCTTGGAGTATATAAAGAGCAAGACTGGAATGCAATTCATTTAAGAAAACATCTTGAATTTGATGAAAAAACAATGAGTGTTATGAACTTAAATTTATTGTTAAAAGCTGAGTCAGGTTCGTTTCCAAGAGAAATATTTGACAATGATAAAACGTCTTTATTCATAGGGTTTAACAACTAATTGAGTTCCCGTTTTTATTCAAAGTGAAGTTGTATATTCGCTATTATAATTACTTTAAATTTAAGTGAATGAAAACGATTTTAGTTCCAACTGACTTTTCTGAAGGAGCCTTTAAGGCGGTTGAATATGCAATTAGTTTTAGCAAAGATATAGGTAGCAAGATTATTTTATGCCATGCTTTTGAATTACCTGCGCAAGGAATTAATGTAATGATTGATATTTCGGCAGAACTCGAAAAGAACGCCAAAATAGAATTGCAAAAACTAGAGTATCGAATTAAAGAAAATAAGCTACACGAAGGTGTTTCAATTGAATATGTTTCTCTTTTAGGTGACCTAAATGAAGTATTAACTACCCTTACTGAGCAATTTGATGCTGACATGGTAATTATGGGTACCAAAGGGGAAAGCGATCTTGCTAGTAAATTATTTGGAACCAATACAGTAAGTGTTATTAAGAATTGTAGAATCCCTTTGTTGGTAATTCCCGGGAAAGCCGAATACAAACCCGTTAAAAACATCGCATTTGCCATTGACTACCTCAGACCAGCGGAAGATAGTACGTTAAAAGTTCTTCGAGAGATCGCTATTCAGAATAATGCAAAGCTAAGATTGGTAAACGTTCATACCGATGGTGAAATAGGTGAGTTTATTGCTTCAGTTAAAGAAATGCAAGATTGGTACGAGAAACAATTAGATGGTGTTGATATTGATTTTGTTTTCGTCGAAAACTATGCGATCGAAGATGGTGTATTTGAATTTATTCATCATAATGATGTAGATATGCTAGCTATGATTACCCGAAAACATGGCTTCTTCGATAAGATCTTTAGAAAAAGTATTTCAGAAGAACTTGCCTTACACACCAATGTGCCTCTTTTAACGATGCATGAATAAGAGCTTTCCATTGTCTCCTCTTTTATGAGGAATACATACTTTTATTAAGCCTTTCTTCAACAAACTCTCTTTCTAAATTGGAAAGACGGCCAACGTTTTCTTTTGATTTTGCCGTCATGACCCCAACTTCTTCGCTTCGTTTTATCTCAAATCCAAACTCTTCTATTTTTAATAAATGATCATAGGGCCCAATAGGGGAGATCAACTTAACAAAAACCGGAGCAGTTTCGATAGCGATAAATAATAGTAGAATAAACCAACTTGCCATTCCAATGGCAAAACTTTTTTTAGCTAATCGACTCAAAGCCTCCAGTCGTGCAGCAGGACCACCCATTTTACCTAGTTCAAGTTTTGCCACTTCTGTGCTTTGAAGTGCATTAATACCTGCTAATTGCTTTTCTTTATCAAGAATGATCTTATTATTAGTTAAAGACAATGCCTGTAATTCTGCATCCACATCATCAGCGTCTGCTTTCTTAATTTGATAAATTGGGCCAGCATTTTTTTTCATGCTTCCCCCTGTTCCGTCTGCCTCTTCCTGAGCGATGCTTCGTAACTGATCACGAGTAGATGTTTTGTTTTCTATCTCTTTCTTTAATACGGAAATTTGTGACTGTAATTGCAATTTTTCCTTTTCAAACCTTTGGTCTACAGCATTTTGTTGTTCACTTAAATACTCTTGCTCCATGATAGACAGTTCAGCATTGATCTCCTTTTCAAAGATCTTCAACTCTAAAGGACGTGCAATGACAATAGATAGAATTATCGCGAGTATGATCCTTGGAAAAGCCATTTTAAATTCCTTTTGGAACCTCCCTTCTTTTCGCATACTAGATACTATATAGCGATCTATATTAAAGATCATTAATCCCCATACAATTCCAAATAAGGTAGCTATTATATAATTATCGAATACCATATATAAAGCATAGGATCCTGATAGGAATGCAAAAACACCGGTAAAGAAAACAGTGGCGCCAACGCCAACGAATTTTGAACTCTCAGAGGGACATTGTTTTAATATTTCAGGGCTGGCACCAGAGCACCACCAAAAAAAGGATCTTATTTTTTCCATAAGGACGAGATTAAAAATGAATCAAATTGTTTGTTGTCCCGAAGGACTTGTTCAATGGCTTGTTGAGAGATTAACAGTGTAGCATGTCATTGAATAGTAACTTAAGAAATAAACTTTTCAGGATAATTCAATAGATAGAATCTCAGCAACTTACTTCCACAAAAGTAAACGAATCAATAGCCAAATAATTGCCGTTCATGTAAAAGCTTAAGATATTTTAACAATTGCCAGGTCTACTTTTTATCCAAATAAAGTAAAAATTCGGTGTAGAGTTCTACAAGATCTTCTGCCTTTGTTAAGGGAAGTGTTTCTGCCTTGTCATATATATCGTGATAGGCTTTTATACCCCCACGTGTGTATATAAAAAAAGATGGAACCCCCTTTTTATAGAATGGGTAATGATCTGAATTGGAAGTAGGGCCTCTTTTTTTGATGTCGACCACTGCCTTTATTGAGTCATTGAGCTGCACCAATTCATTAAATTCTTTTTGATACACTGTTGCATTTACAACTGTTATACCTTCCCCTCCTGTTCCGCTTAAGTCGAGGTTAAGCACAAAATCTATTGAGTCGAGTGGAATAAGAGGATGACCTACGAAATACTCAGACCCTTTCAATCCCGCTTCTTCTCCGGCAAATGCAATAAAAAGTATTGAATGATCTGTTTCAACATTCTTTAAGCTGTTTGCAATAGATAACATTTCTGCTACCCCGCTTGCGTTATCATTAGCGCCCGGAAAATAGGTTTCATTACCCATTCGACCAAGGTGATCGTAATGAGCACTTACAATAAGATAACGTTCGGATCTATTGTTCCCTTTTTTCAAGGCGATCACGTTTTTCTCCTGTACTTTTTCTAGTTTTTGCTCTACATGAAAACTTATATTATCTCTTTTGGAAACAGATACACCATTGATAATAAATAAAGGGTTTCCTAATGCATTTTGAGCTACTCCCCAGGTTAGCTTCTCATCACTTAATAAAATCACGGGCCATTGTTCACATAATAAGTGAACGGTTTGCATGAACATTGCCCTTCCTTTGCGGCCAAGTGTATCGGGCATCTCAATTAATAAAACGACTTCGCTTAAGGTGTATAATTCATCATTCAATTTTTGAAGATCTTTTCTTTTGAAAACGTTTATTGTTTTTAGTGTAAAATCCTTTCCCTTTCCTCCTCCTGACATTGGGTCAACTAAATAGTTAACTCCCGGAGTTAATACCCTTTCATTGATTTTTAGTTCTAATTTTCCGGGAAAAGTATTAACGTAAAAATTAAATTCTTGATAGTAATTTTCTTTTAAAACAGAAAGGCCTAAGGAATCAAATTGCTGAGCGATAAATGCAGCAGCCTTACCTGAGCCGTCATTCACATAACCCCTGCCATCCATTCCGGAAGAAGCAAGTGTATCTACAATATAGCGTTGATAATCTTGTGCGCTTATTGAAATTGAAAAGAAGAAAAGATAGAGGACGAAAAAGGAAGAATGATTGAATTTGATTTTGGTCTTCATTCTTTTATAAATTAATGTGATAAGTACCGTCGTTCTACTAATTCTATAAATTTTATAACATGAACGGTATTTTCATCCCAGTTAAATTTCTCAATTAATTTGTTGTGGATATAATCATCAGCCTCTAGAAAACTAGCGCAGGAATCGAGTTTAGTTACAGCGTTTAAATAAGCTTCTTTATCATTTCCGAATAGGTTTTTTATAAAACTAAACTTTTGGTTCAAACCAATCGACTTTTCAAGATCAATAATAGCTTTTTTCGCATGTTTTTGAGCGAGAGACTCTTTAGTCAGTCCCTTTGAAATACGTTCATTTATTGTTTCATCTTCTTGAATCTCTTCTATGATCTCAATTAGTGTAGTTTGATTTTCTGAGATGAGATTTTCTTCGTCTTCAGTTATTGAGCTCATCTCAATTTGATGATTTTGAGATTCTGTTGAATCAGACTCTTTTTTTCTGAAGGTGTTTTTAGACGGCTTTGCTATTTCTATAAAGCTCTCTTTAATCACATTATCGTCAGCATCAACAAGGTATTCAACCTGGTATTCGTGTTGAACGATAATCCACTGTTCATAAATATCACGAGCCAGTCCCACTGCATTAGCAAGGGAGTTTTCATTTAACTCTCCTACCTCTAATTTTTTAAAAGCTTCATCTAATTGGGCAAGTCTCTCATTCATCGAATCCTTCATCTTCAGGGTTTTTACAAAAATAGAAAGCAGATGAACCTAACGTGCGTTAGCAAGAATTATTTTTCACCAAGAAATCAACGGTTTGCTAGTTTTGACCAATGTTCATGAATTGATAATCATCAGTATTTACCGCTCTGTTTATTTTCTTATCAATTGCAGTTGCTATCCATGTCATTCCCGACCCATCTTCACCAGTATAATTCATCTCCAAAATAGCGCCTTCAGGATAGTCATCAGGCATATCATAGCTCTTTTTCTTGCCTTGGTTTGCCATTGAGTTTAGCGCCATACCAATTTTAAGGTCATCATCATTCGAAACCCAAAACTCTCCACTACCATCTTCCCCTTCAAATACATATTGATCACAGCTATAACCTAAGATATTTTTGGTTTCACCGGTTTTTCTGAAGTCGACATCTTTATCATCACTTTCTTCCTCTTCTTCAATCCATTCATCAATCTGCTCCTGACTTAAACTCATCGTAAAACCCATTTTTTGACCTGAATTATCGATCAAACTAATCATTTGATAATTCAAATAATCAAAAACGATTAGGTTTTCTGGGACTTCATCTATTTCTCCTTCCATTTCAAGCAGTTCAATTCCGTAGTAAGCGTTTTCAGGATCATCTATTGGAAAAAGCATACGCATTTTCATTTCAGTAGGCTTTTTCTTATTCTTTTCAACACTTGTAATGAGGATATCAACACTTGTATTAAAAGAATATGTATCGGCAATTTTTACCTCAGTTGATGAGTTAGCCATTGAATTTAAAAGTTCTTCTAAGCCTTTTTGGGTGCCTTCATTTACTTTTTCGTTTGCCTTAGCATTTCCTAATCTTTTTGCGCTTGACGGGATGCCGAATTGAGCCTGGGAGCTTATTATTAAAAAGAAAAAAGCTCCAAGAAGTGTTAATGTATTTTTCATAAGGTTGATTTGTTATATACAAATATAATATGCTTCTATTTAATAATGTAAGAACCCGTCTTAAAAACTGAAACCATAAAAAAGGATTTCGAAACCAAAAGGATCATTTGCGGCTGCATTATCAAGACGATAAAAACCACGAAAGCCTAACTGGAAAGGGTAGACACGAAGCAAGACCATATCAATGTTTAAATCTAAGCCGATAGTGTTTTGCTCGATATTTCCATCTGGACGAGTGTAGTAGGAGTAATCATAAAAAGCACTTGCATACAGCCGCTTAAAAAAGGCAAGCCCTGTGACTCCAATATCTGGATACCAAAGAGGCATAGTATATTTTGCCAGTATACGGTAACTATTCTCAGCTGCCGGTCTATCGTACCCATAATTGGAAGGGTAAGCATCAAGAAAAAAGTACTGATAATTTGTATTATCAGTGTAAGAAAAGGGCTCATATTTATAAAATGGAGCAAGCAAAAAACTATGTGTTTTAAATAATCCCGGGAAATAGAAAGTGGAAAGGAAGTAGAATTGAGACGCGATAGACGGATCGGTGGATTGTGAATAATCAAACAATACACTTTGTCCCCATCTTGTATTAATCTGTCTTTTTGATCTACGTTTCAGGTTATAAAAAATAAGTCTCCCTTTTAAGTAAGGGAATGAAAGATTACTAAGTGTGTTTGAATACTCATTCAAATTGGCCATTAAATAATGACCAGAAGCTTCAAATGACAAAAACCGACTCCATTTACCACGGTTAAGGTAGAAAGGGAGGATGGCCCCAGTATTTACATCTGTTTCGCTCCACGGACGGCCACTAAAAAAACCGGGCACTTGGTCGAAAGGGGGCTCAACCTTATTCGCATTTCGGTTTAAGGTATGAGAAGCTCCAACAAATAGTTTAGGGTAGATCTGAGCGTAGTTTAGTCTTCCACTAAATTGAGAAGCCCCTTCATTGCTATTGTACACATAGGTCAATTCCCCCTGGAAGGTTCCCATTTTATTAGCCAGAAGTAAGGATATACCAAAATTAGGAGGAATTACCTGTGGAACCCAACTGTGGATCTGTAAAAACTCCTTACTTTTTTTAAATGGACTTGTTATATGTTGTGTAGTTGGAACATCATTAATGATTGATTTTTTTCCTCTGCCTAGGGAGTCATAGAATGCAATGATAGGTTCTTGAGGAAGGATATTTTCTATTGGAATAAGAGCTTTTTTTCTTATAGTATATCCAATTCCTTCATAAGAAATATAGATTAGTTCATCATCTTTTACAAGGGGATCGATCGCTCGAAATGGAGCATCGGTCATAACTTCAAGTTCTTGATCTTCTAAATTTAGCCGTACTATTTGTTCGCGGATACCAACTGTAGTTGAAAAGTAAATAGAGCTTCCGTGAATTACTGGATGCCGGATGATAGCATTGAAAGGTGGTCCTAAAGACCGTATTTCACCTGTATTAATACCGTATTCAACCAATTGTGATTGCTCATCTATATTTTTAACGACCCAAAACTTTGAACCATCCACCTTTACAATAGCGGAGATAAAAATTCCAGGATCTAACTCTAAACGCTTGATCTCAGAAGCGTTTTTGTCTAATAAAACGAGCGATTGTTGTGTGTTTTCTCCAAGTTCAATAAGACCAATCTTATCACCATTTACATCCCATTTTGGATAGAAGAATTTATTTTTCTTATTTCCGAGATAGCTTGCTTTTCCACTTTCAATATCGAGTATTTTCAAGCTGGAGTAATCTTCGTTTTCCCAGATTAAATTTGGAATAAATTCAGTCCAAATAAGTTTGCCATCATGCAGGTCAAACCAATGTTCGCTATGTAAAATTCCAGGTTCAAATATTTTCTCTTCTTCCTTTCCATTAAAGCGATAATAAGCTGGGATGTTTTTATAGGTATTTTTCAGATAGATCATTGAACCATCTTTTGCCAATTTTGGAAGTTCGTATTGGGTAAAGTTTTTGGGCTCAAGGTTGAGCAATGCACTGTCTTTTGGGTGAATGTCTTCTTCAAAGTAATCATCAAGATGAGAAATGGTAGCAGCATAAAGTTCTCTATTATTCAGTCCATATAATTTTTTAGCGCTACGACTGATCAGTCCATATTTTTTTATCGATCTATTTGTGATCTTGTCCCATGCAAGGGTTCCTTTCACCATCTCCATATAGGAGGTCATGTGATAACCTAAAACATAATGACTAGGAACTGGATCTTTAAAGGAACCGGATCTCATTTTCTCGAAGCTG
>JAUVAY010000182.1 GCA_030591505.1 Flavobacteriales bacterium
AATGGAAGAAGCTAGCGTGGTAGGAGTGTTCAGAACGATATTAATTATATTGCTTGTTTATTATGTCCTAAAATGGCTAAGTCGGTTATTTTTTCCTCTTTTAGTTAAAAAATTCTTTGGTGCTCAGAGTTCTCAACGACAAGCTCAATCAAAAAAAGAAGGTGATGTGACCATTGTAAAAAGAGGCACAAAACCTACAGGAAAGGATGATAGATTGGGTGATTATGTAGATTTCGAAGAAGTAGAGTGATTTTATAGGGAACCCTTAGTGATTGGAGTGAAATTTTATAAATTTATCCTACTATTTCATTAAACCACTTTTGCCTTGAAAAAATCGATCTATCAGAACCTCATTGCCATTGTTATTTTTGCCCTCGTTAGTTTCGTATACTTCTATCCTGTTATTCAAGGCTACTCTCTTAAAATGGGAGATATTGACAGTTTCAGGGGGATGTCGAAAGAGATCATTGATTTTAGATCAATGTTTGGAGAAGATCCACTTTGGACTAATTCAATGTTTGGTGGAATGCCCGCTTTTCAAATAACTGTTAACTATTCGTTAAATCTAATTAATTACCTCTATAAGTTCTTGCTTGGTTTTCCACGACCCGCTGAATTTCTTTTCCTATATGCATTAGGGTTTTACATCCTTCTACGAACATTAAAAGTTGAGTATCGAATCTCAATAGTTGGTTCGCTTGCATTCGCATTATCATCCTATTTAATAATTATTATAATGGCGGGGCACTCTTCAAAAGCTTACGCTATTGCCTTTATGGCTCCAGTTTTAGCTGGGTTCATCCTCACTTATCGTGGTCAAGTTTTACGAGGAATTGCCTTAACAGGTATAGCCATGGCTCTTGAATTAAGAGCTAATCATATCCAAGTGACCTATTACTTAGGTATACTTATTTTATTTTATGTTGTTGCTGAATTTATTCGATCTTATAAAAGAAATTCCCTTTCCCTATTTGTAAAAAGATCAGTTGCTATTGGAGCAATATTGATTGTAGCATTACTGACCAATTCAGGGAATATATATAACACCTATGTTTACGGTAAATACTCTACACGTGGACCTTCTGAATTAACTATTAACCCTGATGGGAGTTCTAACGAAGAAAGCAATACAGGCGGTCTGGACCCTGCTTATGTAACAGATTGGAGCTACGGAATTGAAGAAACCTTAACCTTCATAATCCCTAATGCAAAGGGAGGAGCTACTTCTGCAATTTCCAGTGATCCTGACGCTTTAAAAGGTGTAGATGCTCAAATGCGTCAATTTGTTGGAGGAAACAATCATTACTGGGGTAACCAACGGTTTACTTCGGGTCCTGTTTACCTTGGAATAATAATCGTCTTCTTATTCTTTCTTGGAATGGCATCGATAAAATCACGCTTTAAATGGGTTATATTAGGTTTAGGCTTCTTAGCTATGTTTCTATCCTGGGGTAAAAATATGATGTGGCTCACCTCATTCTTTTTAGATTACATACCACTTTATAATAAATTTAGAGCAGTCACGATCATTTTAGTAATTATTGAGTTAATTACTCCATTACTCGCTATTTTATATTTAAACAGAGCCTTTATAACACCATCTGTATTAAACGAAAAATTCACGTTTAAAGGAAATGAATATGGAACTAAATTCTATATTATTTCGGGAGGAATGGCAATTGTTTTATTTGCACTTTATATTTTTCCAAATACATTTTTAGAATTTTTCTCAATCAGTGAGATGAATAACTTTCTAACTAATGAAGTTCCGGATAGGGCTATTAACGCATTAAAAGAAGCACGTATTTCAATTTTCAAAGCAGATGTATTGAGATCAATTGCCTTTTTAATTATTGCATTTATTTCTTTAGTTCTTTACAAAACAAAAACAATTTCCAATACAACATTAGTATACATTCTTGGTCTTTTTATAGTGATCGATCTTTGGGGTATTGACAAACGTTATCTTAATAATGACAAACAAAAAGGAGCTTATATACATTGGGATAAGAGTAAGGGAAAAGAATTTGCATTTGCTCCTACAAAATCGCAATTAACACTTCTTGAAAGAGAATTAATGCTAGGCGATGAGCATCCAGGGTTGCATGAAAAGATTGAAGAAGAACTCGCCTTAGCAAAAGAAAAGAAGAGAGAAGAGGGGTTTTCACGACTAAGTATTGATGAAGAAAACGATATTAAATTCAAGACTTTAAATTTTAACAGCAATTTTAGAGTATTGAATATTGGAGTAAGTCCTTTTAATGATGCGTCGACATCATACTTTTTCAAATCTATTGGGGGTTACCATGGAGCTAAGCTAAAGTCATATCAGGAAATGATCGAATTCGAGATTCAACCTGAAATGCAAGAATTAGTAGGCCGTTTACAAAATGGCGTCCCACCGCATGTTGCATTCGAAAATATGAATGCATTGAACATGTTAAATACCAAATACCTTATTTACAATCCGAATTCAGATCCAGTTGAAAACCCAAATGCTCTAGGTTCTGCCTGGTTTGTAAATAGTATTAAATGGGTAAGTTCATCCGATGAAGAAATACTAAGTGTAAAAAACAACAACCCTTCAGAAGTTGCTATTATTAATGAGAGGTACTCTTCATTATTTACGGGTATTAATCCAACATCAAATCTCGAACGAAGTATAATTCTCAAGGATTACAAACCAAATAAACTGCTGTATGAATCTGATAGTAGAAACTCTGAATTAGCTGTTTTTTCCGAAATTTATTACCCAAAAGGATGGATTGCTACAGTTGATGGGAAAGAAGCCGAAATAATAAGGATAAATTACATTCTTCGAGGGCTTATTATCCCTTCTGGCAATCATGAGGTAGTATTTACATTTGACCCACCTGGAATTGCAACAACAAATGTTGTTTCACTCATCAGCAGTTCGTTATTACTTCTTTTTGGATTGTGGGTATTAGGGAAAATGTTCAAAGGAAACATACGTAGCAGAATGGAATGAAGAAAGTATTAATTATTACCTATTACTGGCCTCCAAGTGGTGGCGGCGGTGTACAACGTTGGTTGAAATTTGTAAAATATCTACCTAAATTCGAGTGGGAGCCGATTGTATATTCTCCTGAAAATCCAGAGTACCCTTCAATTGATTATTCTTTACAGAAAGATGTGGCTCCAGGTTTGATTCATATAAAACAGCCAATTTTTGAACCTTATAATATTTATAAGCAGTTTATTGGGGTGAAGAAATCGGAAAGAATTAATACTGGATTTCTTTCAGAAAGTAAAAAACCCAAAATGTCAGAAAATTTTGCTGTTTGGATAAGAGGCAATTTTTTCATTCCAGACGCTCGTAAATTTTGGATAAAACCGTCAATTAAATACCTCTCAAAATACTTAAAAGATAACCCTGTTGATCTAATAATTACTACAGGTCCACCTCACAGTATGCACTTAATAGGGATGGGGCTAAAGAAAAAACTAGGTGTAAAATGGATAACTGATTTTAGAGACCCCTGGACTAATATTGATTTTTATGATGAATTAAAACTAAGCAAATGGGCCGATAAAAAACACCATACCCTGGAACAAGAAGTATTAAATAGTGCAGATGGAATTGTAGCTGTAGGTGAGGGTGTTATAAAAAATCTATTAGCAATCCCAAATAAAACCCCCCTCGTCATTATTCCAAATGGCTTTGATGAAGATGACTTCACTGGAATAGGAAAAGTGAAAAACGAGAAATTTATCATTTCACATTTTGGATCGATAAATAAAACACGAAATCCGGAAGGACTTTGGAAAGCACTTGAAGAAATTAAAAAAGATAAACCCGAATTAATTGATCAAATTAAAGTAAAACTGTATGGTAAAATTGATTATCAAGTTATAAAAATGGTTGATTCGTTAGATTTGAACGAGCAAGTGGAATTCATTGATTACCTACAACATTCAGAAATGATTCAGGAATTAGTTAATGCTGACCTTCTATTGCTAATGATTAACAGAATCGAAAATGCTGATAGAATTACAACGGGTAAAATTTTTGAATACATTGGTTCTGGAAAACAAATAATTGGATTAGGACCAACTATAGGTGATGCTGCTAATATTCTTGAAAATTCAAATGCAGGGAAAATGTATGATTGGGATGATATTGAAGGGATTAAAGAAGATGTTTTGCGGAATTTTGAAAAACAAGATAATTCAATTGATTCTCTAAGTACAGATCGATTGAAATACAGCCGAAAAATGTTAACGAAAAAAATGGCAGAATTTCTTGATTATAAATAATTGACTGATCATAAATTTCGTGATACTGGTTGATTATATTGTTCCATTCTCATGATTTCAGAAAATGGATTATTAACTCCTAAGTCAAGGATTTTCAAATCAGATCCAACAGTACTTTTCATAAAGTCCATTGTCCTTTTATAGCGTTTAACCGGAACCGTTTCGTACATAAA
>JAUVAY010000043.1 GCA_030591505.1 Flavobacteriales bacterium
ACCATATAAAACTGACCAATCAAAGTGGTGACGATCACCAGTGATTTTCCTTCTTGTGTTACAGGAGAAATATCACCATAGCCAAGCGTACTCATGGTAACAAACGAGAAGTAAATAGAGTCATAATAGCTTAAGCTTAATTCATTTGTAAAATTTCCAGGAGAGATTAATTCTATAGAAAAGATCAGTATTCCAAAGAGTAAACCGATCAGGATATATCCTGAAATAGCAGATAACACTGTATTTACATCAACCTCATTATTTCTCCCTATCGATTTTAGAATAAATATGAAAGACAATATCATTAATAACACGGGCAAAATAAAATCTACAGCATTATTAAGTTTATAACCTAAAAAGCCGGTCCATGTTTCTATTATTGAGATGAGAATGAACGCAGCAATAAAATTAATGTGTTTGCCGCCATGTGATTTGGCTAAATAATAAACTGAACCGATAAAAAAAGTATTTATTAAAGTATTGATGAGTGAGTTTTTATCAGCTGAAATTACTGGTGAGACCAACACTATGAGTAAGCTAATAAAAAACACCAATTCAGGTGTTCCAACATGTCTATAAAAATGAATTACAGGGTGCTTAGAATTCTTATTTTCCATTTTCCTTTTTCAATGCTGTAAAATACTTATTTTTATCCCCACAAATTTAGTTTTTCTTATTACTTAAGTGTAATCTTGATTACATTGATATTTGACATTTGTCATGTTTTAATTTAAGTAAAAGGAGAATATTTGCTAAAATCAGCCATAACTTAACATGGAAGTCATATTTATCTTAATTGGATTTAGCCTTTTGATCGCATTAGGCTTTCTTGCTGCCTTTATTTGGGCTACAAAATCCGGTCAGTATGATGATGATTATACTCCATCTATTCGAATGCTATTCGATGATGATGAAGAAATGAAGAAAAATGAATCGACATAAACCAAAACAATAATATGGAAGTAGAAAAGTTTTACTATGACAACGGTATTGTAAAAAAATTCGCTTTAGCAACACTGATCTTCGGATTGGTTGGTATGCTGGTCGGACTTACAGTGGCTCTTGAATTTGTATTCCCAAAGATGACTTATGGAGTGGATTTCCTTTCCTTCGGTCGACTTAGACCACTGCACACAAATGCCATTATTTTCGCTTTTGTAGGAAATGGGATATTTACAGGGGTGTACTATTCACTACAGCGCCTTCTTAAAGCAAGAATGTACTCAGATCTACTGAGTAGTATACATTTCTGGGGTTGGCAATTAATTATTGTAGCTGCGGCAATAACTTTACCAATGGGTTTTACCTCAAGTAAAGAGTATGCAGAATTGGAGTGGCCGATTGATATAGCAATCACATTGATTTGGGTTGTATTCGGAATTAATATGTTTGGTACACTTCTTAAAAGAAGAACGCGTCATATTTATGTTGCGATATGGTTTTATATAGCTACATGGGTTACTGTTGCAATGCTTCACATTGTAAATAACCTTGAAATGCCGGTGACGCTATTTAAAAGTTATTCATTGTACGCGGGTGTTCAAGATGCATTAGTTCAATGGTGGTATGGACACAATGCTGTGGCATTCTTCCTTACTACGCCTTATTTAGGGTTGATGTACTATTTTATTCCCAAAGTTTCGAATCGACCGGTATTCTCATACCGATTATCGATCATACACTTTTGGGCATTGATATTTATTTATATCTGGGCAGGACCTCACCATTTATTATACACTGCACTTCCTGATTGGGCACAAAGTATTGGTGTTGTATTTTCTATAATGCTTATTGCTCCTTCCTGGGGAGGTATGTTAAATGGATTACTTACACTGAGAGGAGCTTGGGATAAAGTGAGAGAAAACCCGGTATTGAAGTTTTTAGTTGTTGCTGTTACCGCTTATGGTATGTCAACATTCGAAGGACCAATGATGAGTTTGAAAAATGTAAATGCGATTAGTCATTATACAGATTGGACCATTGCTCACGTACACATTGGTGGGCTGGGTTGGAATGGTTTCTTAACCTTCGGTATGCTTTACTGGTTATTCCCTAAAATGTGGAAAACGGATCTATTCAGTATTAAGCTAGCTAATTTCCATTTTTGGATCGGTACTTTAGGTATTTTATTCTGGACATTGCCAATGTACTGGACGGGATTCACACAAAGTTTAATGTGGAAAGAATTTACTCCAGATGGATTTTTAATGTACCCGAACTTCCTTGAAACCGTGAAGCAATTAGCTCCAATGTATGCATTGAGATCATTTGGAGGTCTTCTATACCTGACTGGATTCATTGTGATGTTGTATAACTTATTTCATACGATGAAAGCAGGAAGTTTTGTTGCTGAGGAAGCAGCAGAAGCAGCGCCGCTCGAAAAGAATTTCTTAAAACCAAAGAACGAAACATTCCACAGATTATTGGAAAGAAA
The DNA here is from genome assembly GCA_030591505.1 of Flavobacteriales bacterium. Classification (GTDB taxonomy): domain Bacteria; phylum Bacteroidota; class Bacteroidia; order Flavobacteriales_D; family JAHECK01; genus JAHECK01. Next base: position 2,435 of record JAUVAY010000043.1, read on the forward strand.
ACCTATTCAAATGTTGATCTGGAGTTTCGTTGCAGTAGCTATTGGTGGGGCAATTGAAATCGTTCCTACATTCCTTATCGATTCGAATGTACCAACTATTAGTTCGGTTAAACCATATACACCGTTAGAATTAGAAGGACGAGATCTTTATATAAGAGAAGGTTGTAACAACTGTCACTCGCAAATGGTTCGTCCATTCCGTTCCGAAACAGAACGTTATGGTGAGTACTCTAAAGCTGGAGAATTTGTATATGATCATCCATTCCTTTGGGGATCGAAACGTACAGGTCCAGACTTACATCGTATAGGTAAAGGAAATAAGAATAGCAAGAGTAATATTTGGCATTTTAATCACATGTTTGATCCTCAAGTAGTTTCTGAAGGTTCAATTATGCCACCTTACCCATGGATGATCGAAGACCAACTGGATGTATCAGCACTCAGAGCTAAAATATCAGCTATGAGAAAACTAGGAGTTCCTTATGTAGAAGGTTATGAAGAGATAGCTCTCGAAGAGTTACAGTATCAAGCGCAAGAGATTGCTGATGATATTGCTGCCAATGGAGTTGAAGTTAATGCAGATCGTGAGATCATTGCATTGATCGCTTACCTACAACGTTTAGGTACAGATATTAATAACGCTGAAGAAGTTCCAGTTAAATAAGATGATATGCTAAAGTTTATAAAAGGATATGTTAGTAGTATCGATGGAATAGAGATCTATCCCATCATCTCTTTCATCATCTTCTTCACATTTTTTATTGCAGTCCTGTATTATATACTCGCTGCAAAAAAAAATTATATAGATGAGTTAAGTAATTTACCATTCGATGATGGTATAACAATTCAAACATCTGATTCAACAAACCATAGCGATCAATAATCTTAAACCAAAAGAAATGAAAAAGTTCAAAATTATATTTAGTTTGTTAATGGCTATAGGAATTGGGAAAGGTGCCTTTGCCCAAGATGTGGTCAGTACATCTAACCCTAATATGCACTACTACCTTCTCACTTTATTGGCGCTTATCTTGCTTGTATTGATCCTTGTACTTAATACAGCGATCAGTAGCTTAGCTTCTAATCGATCAATACTGGCACAACTAAAAGATAAAAGTAAAGCAGCAAGAGTTGTTGCCTTTATTTTATTTGGTGGTCTTGCCAACAATGCAATGGCTCAGGAAGCAGCAGCAAATATCGTTGTTGTTGAACCTAATTATGGCTTAGTTTTCTGGATGTTTCTAATCGTTGACTTTGTATTACTGACTATTGTTATAGTACAATTGTCGGTTTTAAGTGGACTTACAAGAGCGATAAGAGAAACAGCAGCAGAAGTTGCAGATGTAGAAGTATCTGAAGAACCTGTTGGATTACAAAAATTTTGGGAGTCACTAACCGATGCTGTACCAATGGACCGTGAAGAAGAAGTGATGACGGATCATGAATATGATGGGATTAAAGAATTAGATAATAAATTACCACCATGGTGGGTTTGGCTATTTAATCTTTCTATTGTGTTTGCTGTTGTTTATATCTCATATTATGAAATATTCACTACTTCAGATCTACCAATATCTATTGTAGAATATAATGATGAAATGGCACAGGCTGAAGAAGAAATAGCTGCATATAAAGCGAAATTCGGTTCTGGAATTGATGAAAGTACTGCTGAACTTATTGAAGACGCAGCGCGTTTAGCTAATGGTGAAAAGATCTATACTGCCAACTGTGTTAGCTGTCATATGGCTGATGGTGGAGGGGGAATAGGTCCTAATTTCACGGATGAATATTGGATTCACGGTGGTGACGTAAAGGATTTATTTAAAACGATCAAATACGGAGTAATTACCAAAGGGATGATTCCTTGGAAGGATCAATTAAAACCGGAGGAAATGGAAGATGTTGCAAGTTATATTCTTATTACTTTTCAAGGAACAATCGCAGCAAATCCTAAAGAAGCCCAAGGGGATCTTTTCGAACGCAAATAGAAATTTTTAATTTACTTCAAAATGGGACTTAGGGTGACTTAAGTCCCAATTTTGTTTTAAATAAGTTCCTATTTTTGACCAAATATTTTTACAATGGCCGAACACCAACAAGACGAAAACTATCGTGATCATATAGCAACAGTAGATAAAGATGGGAAAAGAATTTGGGTTTATCCTAAAAAACCAAAAGGTAGCTATACGAATAAAAGAACATGGGTTGCGTGGATTTTATTGGCTTTGCTCTTTGCAACCCCTCATATTCGAATTGCTGGACAACCCCTGCTTCAATTAGATTTTATTGGTAGAAAATTTATCATTTTTGGAAAGATGTTCTTTCCGGCTGATTCATTCATTTTTGTAATAATAAGTATTACAGCCGTTGTTTCAATAATACTTTTTACTGTTGTATTTGGACGCTTGTTTTGTGGCTGGTTATGTCCGCAAACTGTTTTCATGGAAATGGTATTCAGAAAAGTTGAATATTGGATCGAAGGGGATTATAAACAACAAATAAAACTGAATAAGAAATCGTGGGATGGGGAAAAAATTCGTAAAAAGAGCATCAAACACATTGTATTTTTCGGAATTTCATTTCTTATAGCCAATACTTTTTTGGCCTATATTATTGGAAGCGAAGCCCTCTGGGAAATTCAAATCGATGATCCACTGAATCATGTTAGCGGCTTACTGGTGCTTATCCTATTTACTTTTGTTTTTTATATAGTTTTCTCCCAATTGAGGGAACAAGTGTGTACTACGATATGTCCTTATGGTAGATTGCAAGGAGTATTGCTTGATAAAGACTCAATTGTCGTTGCCTATGATTATGAAAGAGGAGAATCCAGAGCAAAATTTAGAAAAGGAGAAGATAGAAGTGCCGCTGAAAAGGGTGATTGTATCGATTGTTTTCAGTGTGTAGATGTATGTCCAACAGGAATTGATATTAGAAATGGTACGCAATTAGAGTGTATCAATTGTACTATTTGTATGGACGCATGCGATACTATAATGGAAGGTGTTGGATTAGAAAAAGGATTGATACGATATGCTTCTGAGAATGAAATTGCTGCGAATGATCCTGAAGCTAAATCAGGATTTTCTTGGACAACTAGAATGAGAGGTTATGCTGCAGTATTGACCATCTTATTCATTTCAATGATTGCACTTTTATTTAGTCGTGATGATGTTCAGGCAATCGTATTGCGTTCACCAGGGTCATTATATACGTTGACTGACAATGGTGATTTTCAGAATATTTATACGGTTAAATTGTTAAATAAGACGAATGAAGAGCTGCTTATTGAAATAAAAGATATTGATCAAATTGGGAATCTATTAGTAGCTACCAAGAACATTGTATTAAAACCACAAAAAGAATTTAATACTGCTTTAGTGTTGACTCGTTCAAGAGAGGAAATAAGTTCCTTTCAAACCGACGTTGAGTTTGGGATCTATTCTAATGGAGTATTAATTGACAAGGTAAAAAGTACCTTTGTAGGGCCTATAAAATAAAAGCTAGATGAAAATTAATTGGGGAGCGAGGGTAGCGATACTCTATATTGGGTTTGTATTATTGATTCTATTCTTAGTAGTTAAAAGTTTTCAAGTGGATGTAGATCTTGTTACGGAGGATTATTACGAACAGGAGCTTAAATTTCAAGAGATCATCAATAAGAAAGCCAATGCAAATAAGCTTACTATAGGCTTAACTTATGTACTTGAAGGCAAAAAAATAAGTTTCTCTTTTCCTAAAGATCAAGAAAATATTAAAGGTCATATCAAGATCTATCGCCCTTCCAATAAAAATTTTGATCGTTTATTTAAAATTGAATTGGACGAAGAAAATGTAATCATTTTGGAGTTAGATAATTCGCCTTCTGGTTTATATAAGATGAAAATTGACTGGGAGAGTAATTCTATAGGCTATTACGTAGAAAAGGATATTTATTTAAAACCATGAATTTTATTACTCCCTTTATGATCGGGGTAGTGGGAAGCGCTCATTGTATTGGGATGTGTGGACCTATAGCACTTGCATTGCCTATAGGAAGTAGCAAGGGATTTAAAAGAGTTTCTGGAGTTTTACTTTACAACCTTGGAAGGATTTCTACTTATGCATTATTCGGTACTGTTTTTGGGATTTTAGGGAAGTCATTTTACATCGCAGGTATTCAACGACAGATTAGTGTATTTCTTGGGATAATGATACTTTTGGGCCTGTTTGTTCCTTACTTATTGTCTCAAAAGAATAAGCTCACCGGATGGTGGTATAAGATTTTTGGAAACCTTTATCGGGAGATGGGTGTTCTGCTTAAAAACGGATCATTTTTTTCTCTTTTTATTATTGGTTTTATCAATGGTTTTTTACCCTGTGGACTTGTTTATTTAGCATTGGCCGGAGCCTTGGCTCAAACTACGATCATTGATGGAATGCTATTCATGGTCATGTTTGGATTAGGAACCGTTCCAGCTATGTTTAGCGTTGCTTGGATGTCACGATATATCTCAATTGGTATTCGTAATAAAATTAAAAAAGCAACACCCTATTTTATAGCGTTTTTCGCTATCCTTCTTATTCTTAGAGGACTGAATCTTGGTATTTATTTAAGTCCAAGAATTGATGCAGTGGGAGCCTTTATACAATCTTGCATATAAAAAAACAAAGCAAATGCGCTGGAATAAAATGACCAATAAGGCCATAAGAAAACGAGTTTTCGAAGCCATAGACATTAATCAAAGCTATTTTCATGCACCCATTATTGGGGTGCCTGCCACTTATTTGGATGAGGAGGTGTTTTATAGCGATGCACCATTTTTGAGAAATGCGCCTTTTATATCCACGATGATCTCGAATCCCAACCATATTGGTGTTCATACTTTTGAAGACCATCAAATGGAAGATATTTTTGCTGGGACTCAGGCATTAGAAACAGAATTGATCAGGGTAATGGCTGAGAATATGTTTAATGGAGAAGAAAAGGCCCAGGATGGATATGTCGCTGCAGGAGGTACAGAAGCAAATATTCAGGCGCAATGGATCTATCGAAATTATTTTATTCGTGAAAAAGAAGCGAAAATAGATGAGATCGCTATGGTGTATTCCTCAGATTCACATTATTCAATGCCTAAAGGAGCCAATGTTCTCAACTTAAAGTCCATCATTCTTGATGTAGATTTTGATAATAGGCAAATTGTACAAGAAGATATGGACTTCAAGATCAAAGAAGCCATAGCAAATGGAATAAAATATTTTATAGTCGTTGCAAATATGTCAACAACCATGTTTGGTTCAGTAGATGATGTAGATCTGATCAGCGATTATTTTAATGAGAACAAACTTGATTATAAGCTTCATGTTGATGGTGCATTTGGTGGATTTATTTATCCTTTTACCAAGGAAAATAGTTCCTATGGTTTTCATAACCCTAATATTTCTTCCATTACTATTGATGCGCATAAAATGCTTCAAGCTCCCTATGGGACGGGAATTTTTCTTTGTCGAAAAGGATTGATGGAATATACCCGAACCGACGAGGCAAGTTATGTTCAAGGGCTTGATTTTACTCTTTCAGGATCTCGATCAGGAGCTAATGCAGTCTCGGTTTGGATGATCATGATGGTACATGGGCCTGCTGGATTGAAAGTGAGGATGCAAAACGTAGCAGATAAGGCACTTACCTTAAAAGAAGACCTTGAGGAAATGGGTATTGAGGTCTTTCATCAGGATGGAATTAATATTGTAACAATAAAGGATAAGTACATAAAACCTACCATTGCTAAAAAATACCGACTGGTTAGTGATAACTATAGTGGGAAAGCGAATTGGTGGAAGGTTGTTGTGATGAAACATGTAACCCAGGGAACCCTCGATCAATTTGTTGAGGACTTACGTTTAAGTTTATCGTAAATTTGTGATCATGAAAATCAGAGTAACAAAGATTTTTGAATTTGAAGCGGCACATGCACTCGACTGCCATGATGGGAAATGTAGTAATATTCACGGGCATTCATATAAGTTGCATGTTACGGTTGTTGGAGAACCCAGTCATACGAAAGGAGATCCAAAAGATGGGATGGTTATCGACTTTACAGATATAAAATACATTGTTAAAACGATGGTCGTAGGACCTTTCGATCACGCCTTAGTATTAGAGAATGATTCTCCTTACTTATGTGATGATATTAGGAAGCGTCAAAAGCTAATTCTCTATGATATACAGCCTACTGCTGAGAATATGATCATCGATATGGTGAATAGAATACAAAGTAAAATGCCCGATAATATCAAGTTACATAATGTAAAATTATACGAAACCGCTTCAAGCTTTGCAGCTTGGTATGCCGACGATAATTAAATTAGTCAACGATCAGTTAATCAACATGTTGTAAGTGTAGGTGTTATTAATCTGACTAGAAAAGCACTCTTTTTTTTTGAAAATGATAAATATCATGGTTTCAATGGCCATCTGGATTTATCTTAGCTCTGTATTTCAAACGTTAAGAAATACGAAGGTTGATAAGTTTTGCTTTACATTTCACATGCGGTATCATATTAAAAGTCGTTCTAATTAATTCCTTGTTTGTTTCAAAATGCCGTATGAAAAAGGGTCGCATCGCGACCCTTTTCCTTTTTAATAAAGATTTTATTTCTTAATTAATCACCTCCAGAATAATTCCCTAAAACAGTTATGCTTGATGTACTAAGCGGATTGATCAGGAATATTGGTGTTTTCTTCTTATTAGTAATGATATCCTGAACACTATTGCTTATTGTTGGAAATAAGCCTTCAGAATGATTCATAACTACAATAAGGTCAATTTTATACTCGTCTACTAGGTTTAGATAGCTATCTACTTCATTTTTACCATTAACCTCAAACACTTCAAATGGAATTCCGGCTTCCTTGAAATACTGCTCAGAGTATTTCAGGTCACGGGTTAATTTGTTCTTTAAAAACTCATCTTTTTCTTTAGGTACAGTAAGAATTACTTTTGAATCGAAATATTTAGCAATGAATTTTACGTGAGAAAGTTTTTGTTTTGTGTATTTCTCTAAAGTCAAAGGAACAAGAATGTTATTGATCCCATTGAAATCAGGAAGTCCTTTTTGAATGATAAGAAAAGGCACTTCAGAATCACCAACAACTTTCAGCGCTCTACTTCCCGTTAGGAATTGTGCTCCTTTCATACCATGTGTACCCATAATTATCATCTGAGCACCATTTTCAATAGCTGCATTTGATACATCATTATAAATATCACCAATTCTGATAATAGACTGAATAGTTACATCAGGGTATTTTTCACCCAACTCGTCCATATGAACCAGTAATTTCTGGCGCGCTTTTTTTATTTCACTCCCATCTTTTACAATGTGAATGAGGAGTACCTTCGCCTTGAGCGATTGAGCCATTTCTACAGCATGAACGATCGCATATTCTGATAATTCTGTGAAATCAACGGGTGTTAGTACAATTTTTTCTTCCATTAGTGTTTAGTTTTATTTTTTATTCCTTCCTGAAATTCAGGCATTGTTCCAAAAACCCTATCCCATAAATGCGAAGATACACCATAGGCTACCTCTTCATCTTGAAAGTGATGGATATTGTGGAATATCCATAGCGTTTTAAATTTGTTTTTAGGCATTTTCCATGCGTGTACAATATAATGAACAAAGAGATATAATCCGTATCCGCTAAAAACACCTCCCATTATCACAAATGCTCTATCACCTAAAATAATATACGCAATGTAAAATAAAATAGTTGTAATTGGTATACTAAATATTGGAGGCATTACTAATCGACCCATGTCATTGGGAAACTTATGATGTACTCCATGCGTCAAATATTGTATCCTTTTCCTGATTTTGGTAGTAATATTCATGTGAAATAAATAGCGGTGAACTAAATATTCGATGAGCGTGAAAGAAATTATACCAAGTGGATAGATTATTAAAATTTGAATAGTTGTTAATAGATGGTTACTATAAGCATAAAGAGTAAGAAAGAACCCACCAATGACAAATATCGAAATAGCAACATAAGGGTTCGTATTTGTAAAAAACGCTAAAAACCGCGATTGGAAAATAGTTTCCTGGCCTTTTCTTTCGGGTGCATAGCTTTGTTTCATCTTTATAGTTAACTCCTACAAATTTAATAAATCACGAGTAAGATTATAAGTCATATCCATTTTTTACATGTAGTAATTAATAGTGAAACGATGAATAATGAGGGAATATTGAAAATAATTATTGTAGGAATAAAATAATCGAGAAAATATCAAATAGACTTTAGCATTATTGTATTTTTCAAAAAAAAAAATTTACATCATGAAATATATTATCAGCAGTATCATTCTCGTAGCAATTATATCCTTGTCTTTTATTCAAAAACCTAGTTATATAATATATAATGAAAAGGGTAAGAAAGTGAAATACGATAAAATGATCAAAGCAATGGAAGAAGCAGATGTTATTTTGTTCGGAGAATTGCATAACAACCCTGTTTCGCATTGGTTACAATTAGAGATCAGTAAAGCCATGTTAGAAAGAAGCCCAGTATTTGGGGCGGAGATGTTTGAAGCAGATAATCAAGTTATGATGGATGAATACCTAAGCGGACTTATTTCAGGGCAAAATTTTAAGGATCAGATGCGCTTATGGAAGAACAATGCAACCGATTATCAACCATTAGTTGAGTTGGCAAAAGATAACGAACGCCCGTTCATTGCTAGTAACGTTCCCAGAAGATATGCATCTGTTGTTTTTAGAGAAGGATTAGAAGGCCTGGAAAAAACGAGTGATGAAGCTAAAAAGTGGATGGCACCATTACCAATTGAAGTGGATCTTGAATTGCCAGGGTACAAAGCAATGTTGGAAATGGGTATGGCACATGGAGGTGATAATATTGTAAAATCACAAGCACTGAAAGATGCTACCATGGCTTATTTTATTATGCAGAACATTGATAAAGGAGATGTGTTTATTCATTTTAATGGAACCTATCATTCAAATAATTTTGAAGGAATTTACCATTATTTAAAGCAAGCAGATCCAAATTTATCCATCGTAACAGTAGCTAGTGTAGAACAAGAAAGTGTAGACTCTGTGGAAACGGAAAATGCAGGATTAGCAGATTTTACATTGGTTATTGATGAAGATATGACCAAAACATATTAGATCAATGATCTAATATTGATGTTTTTAAGTGTATTAATATTGTTTTCTTATGTTGATCGACACGCATTCCCATGTTTATCTTTCCGAATTTAAGGAGGATAGGATCGAGATGATCGAAAGAGCGATCGAAGAGGGAGTAGATAAAATTCTTTTGCCCAATATCGATGCTTCTACTATAAAAGATCTTGATTCGTTGTGTTTAGCTGATAAAAGAACATTTAGAGGGATGATGGGCTTGCACCCTGGTTCTGTTAAATCATCTTTTAAAGAAGATTTAAGTTTAATTAAGGAAAGCTTATTTAATGGAAATTATTGCGCAGTAGGCGAAATCGGAATTGATCTGTATTGGGATAAATCATTTATTAAAGAGCAGATTATCGCTTTTACCACCCAAATAGAATGGGCGCTAGAACTAGATTTACCCATCGCCATACATGCGCGTGACTCTTTTAATGAGATATTTGAAGCGATGAGCCCATATAAAGGAAGTGCATTAAAAGGTGTTTTTCATTGCTTTACTGGAGGGGCTCCGGAATTGAAAGAAGCATTATCCTTTGATAATTTTATGTTAGGTATCGGTGGAGTTCTTACATTTAAAAACTCGGGCCTTGATAAAACAATAGCTGAAGCTCCATTAGATCGTCTGGTATTGGAAACAGATTCTCCTTATCTTGCACCTGTTCCTTATAGAGGAAAACGAAATGAGCCATCCTATATTCGATTGATCGCCGAAAAATTGGCTATCGTAAAAGGAGAAAGCATTGTTTCGATCGAAAGAATTACGAGTGCTAATGCAATGGATTTATTTAATATAAGAATGGATGACTAAGATTCTGATCATATATACAGGTGGAACGATTGGAATGATCCAGGATCCAAAAACGGGTGCTTTACAAGCATTTAATTTTGAAAGATTGACCAATGAAGTGCCTGAGTTAAGTAAATTTAATTTTGAAATTGATACCTATTCATTCGATGAACCGATTGATTCTTCCAATGCGGATATTAATTTTTGGTTAAACTTATCTCAGGTAATAGAAGATGAATATGAAAGCTATGATGGTTTTGTGATTCTTCATGGAACAGACACAATGGCCTTTACAGCATCTGCATTATCATTTATATTAAAAGGATTATCAAAACCTGTAATTCTAACGGGATCTCAGTTACCGATTGGGATGGTTAGAACAGATGGGAAAGATAATTTGATCTCAGCTATTGAGATTGCGGCTTCAAGAAAAGGAGATGTTCCTATCGTTTCTGAAGTTGCTATATATTTTGAAAATGAGCTTCATCGTGGAAACCGTACGATTAAATTGAATGCTGCCCACTTTAATGCATTTAGCTCACCTAATTATACTGACCTTGCCAAAGCAGGGATTTATATTCATTATAATTATTCTGCGCTATATCCTTATAAAGAGGCTAAACTGGAAAGGCAAGTAAATTTTTGCAGCGATGTAGTAGTAATTAAATTATTTCCAGGTTTAACGAAAGAGGTTTTTAAGGCGATGATTTCTATTAATGGCCTTAAAGGAGTTGTTTTAGAAACCTTTGGATCAGGAAATGCACCACAATTTGATTGGTTTTTAGACCTATTGGAGGATGCCGTAAAAAAAGAAATTTTAATAATTAATGTTACACAATGTATTGAGGGCTTTGTGGTGCAAGGACGATACGAAACGAGTGTTGAATTAAATAGGATTGGCATTGTAAACGGCTTAGACTTAACGACTGAGGCTGCCGTTGTAAAGTTGATGATGGTGTTAGCGATGGATGAAGATTTAGAGAAGAAAAAGTGTCTTCTCCTAGAATCTTGGGCTGGGGAGTTAACTGTAAGTGTCAGTATATAAGGAGGTTTTATTTTTTCGTGCCAATCAGCTTTTTTGTGTTACCTATTTTTTTGTATTTTGCGGCCTGATTTAAGGAGAGGTGGCCGAGTGGTTGAAGGCGCACGCTTGGAAAGTGTGTATACGCCACAAGCGTATCGAGGGTTCGAATCCCTCTCTCTCCGCCAGAAACTTGAAATAATAAATAGAATATAAATAAAACAATATAAAACCATGAAAAAAGTACTTTCTCTTGCCGCTGTATACGGATTGAGTTTAATGAGTGGAGTTTCGGCATTTGCTCAAGATGCCGCAGAAGCTGACGCAGCTAGCAAATCTTTTCATCAAATATTAAAAGAAAAATTTATTGAGGGTGGACCTGAATTTATGGCAGTTGTACTGATCTGTTTGATCTTAGGACTAGCTATTAGCATTGAAAGGATTATTTATTTAAATGCTGCTACTACCAACACAAATAAATTGCTTAACAGCATCGAAGAAGCGTTAAACTCTGGTGGAGTTGATGCAGCTAAAGAAGTTTGTAGAAGTACAAGTGGCCCTGTTGCTAGTATTTTTTACCAAGGTCTTGAAAGAGCTGACGAAGGAATCGATATGGTTGAAAAATCAGTGGTTGCTTATGGGGGAGTTCAAATGGGCCTTTTAGAAAAAGGACTTTCATGGATCTCTCTTTTTATTGCACTTGCACCAATGCTTGGTTTCATGGGAACGGTAATCGGTATGATTGGAGCCTTTGATGCGATTGAAGCACAAAACAATATTTCTCCGGCGATTGTTGCAGGGGGTATTAAAGTTGCACTTTTAACAACGGTATTCGGTTTGATTGTAGCAATTATCCTTCAAATCTTTTATAATTATATCCAATCAAAAATTGAGAGTATAGTTAATAATATGGAAGATGCTTCTATCTCATTGGTAGATCTTCTTTACAGACATCAATTAAGTAAGTAATAATCCAAAATCCAAAGTAACTATGAATACGAAGATCGCAGGAATAGTTGGTAAAGTATTCCAATTTGGAATCGGTGTTATCGGTGGGATAATGTTCCTAATGATATTGTTAAATGGAGATGAATCTATGATTTCCTCTTCAATAACCTTATCAATGTGGGCCATTTATATCGCAGCGGGAATTGCTGTCTTATTTGGAGTTTATCACTTTGTAACCAACTTAAAAAATAATAAAAAGAGTCTTATCGGAATCGTGTCATTCATTTTGATCGTAATTGTATCAAGAGTTTTAGCGAAAGGTCAAGACTCGACAGCTGCTATGTTAGAAAAAGCAGACGAAGGGCAGATATTGATGACTGATACCGGATTATATATGTTTTATATATTAATCGGACTTACAGTATTAGCAATAGTTTTTGCAGAAGTTTCACGTTTATTTAAATAAATTATGGCGAGAAAAGCAAAACAAGGACCAGGTGAAATTAATGCAGGATCAATGGCGGATATCGCCTTCCTATTGTTAATTTTCTTCCTGGTAACTACAACCATGGATACCGATGCCGGTATTTTAAGGCAGTTGCCACCACCTATTCCTAAGGACGCACCTAAACCACCAAAAGTGAAGGACCGTGATGTTTATGTAGTTCTTGTGAATAGAAATGACCAGCTTTTAGTGGAGGGAGAATTAATGGAAATTAGTGAATTAAGAGAGGGAACAAAAGTATTTCTTACTAACCCGATGGGCGCAGAGGACCTTCCTCAGAAAAAACTTATGACCCGAGGCGAAGTTACAGAGAAGATAGCCAGTTTTAAAGCTTATCTCGCTTCAGAACCTAATAATTCTTCTTATAAGAATGGACTGAAGAAATGGGAAAAAAAGCTAAATACTATTAATCTTCTTGGTGAGTATATGGAGCTTCCCGGTTCGGCAGTTATATCCTTAAGAAACGATACAGAGACTTCTTATGATATGTATATTCAAGTTCAGAATGAATTGACGCGAGCGATCAATGAATTACGTGATGATCTTTCAATGGAAAAATTTGGAAAGAAATATTCAGAATTGGAAAGATCTATTGCTGATGAAAAAGCGATGATCATTGCAATTCGACAAGTTTTTCCTCAACGAATTTCTGAAGCTGAACCAAATGTAACTCAAACACCTTAGAAATATGTCGAAGTTTATAAGCACAAAGAAAAAAGGGCAACCTGCAATCTCAACGGCTTCATTGCCGGATATTGTGTTCATGCTTCTTTTCTTCTTTATGGTAACTACCCACATGAGGGATAAAGACCAGATCGTTCAAGTTTCACTTCCAAGTGCAACAGAGATCACTAAGATGGAGAATAAGGCAATGGTGGATTTCATTTTTGTTGGTGCTCCCTTAGATAAAAGATATGGGTCTACACCTCGAATACAATTAAATGAATCATTTGCTTCAATTGAAGATATTCAACTGTTTAAAGATAAAGCAAAAGAAAATCGAGACGAAGCAGAATGGCCTTTGATCAGTACTTCCCTTAAAGTAGATAGAGATGTAAATATGGGTTTAGTAACCGATATTAAACAAGAATTGAGAAGGATCGGAGCACTAAAAGTGGTGTATTCAACCAACCAAGGAGTGAAGTAGTAAATTGTATTAATATATTGTTAAGGGCTGCATTTGCAGCCCTTTTTTTGTGACTAGACCGACACTCTATTTAGAAAGAGTCTAAATAGTCAAATAGTTTGATAATGCTAGTATCAAGCCCTAATTTTGATTAGATATTATAACTAAAAACAATGAGTGTAATCCGTATAACTTCAATCGCCAAAAAATTTATTATGGCGCTAAGCGGTCTTTTTCTGATCGTTTTTCTTTTGGTTCATTTAGGCGTAAATCTATTGCTTCTTAGCAATGATCACGACCTTTTTAATGAAGCCTCTCACTTTATGGCAAGCAATCCTTTGATACAGATAATGCAATATGTATTAGCTTTAGGATTCTTAGTACATATTCTCTCAGGTGTTGCCTTGACAGTACAGAATTATTTAGCCCGGCCTAACCGCTATGCTAAAAACAGACCGTCAGAAAATGCAAGCCTAGAATCCAGAACGATGATCGTTTCCGGAGGATTAGTTCTTTTATTTCTCTTATTACATATGAGAAATTTCTTTTATTATATAAAGTTTGGTACCGGTCCGGAAGGAGGAGATTATGTACTTGTTACAGATCTTTTTGATATTTGGTATTATACAGCGATCTATGTTGTTTCTTTTGTAATACTTGGGTTTCATTTAAACCATGGATTTCAATCATCCTTCCAGTCATTGGGTGCAAACAATAAATTTTGGGAAGGGATTTGGAAAAAAGCAGGAACAATCTACAGTGTTATTATAGCCGGAGGATTTTCCGTCATTGCACTTTACCTATTCTTTAATTAAGAATTTAACATCTTTTTCATATGTCAAATTTAGATGCAAAAATACCTGAGGGTCCAATTGCCGAAAAGTGGACCAATCATAAAAATAATATTAACCTAGTTAATCCAGCCAATAAACGATTGATCGATGTGATCATTATTGGTACCGGTTTAGCAGGTGGTTCTGCCGCTGCTTCTTTAGCAGAGATGGGATACAATGTAAAAGCATTTGCATTTCAGGATTCACCTCGAAGAGCGCACTCAATTGCTGCTCAAGGTGGAATCAATGCAAGTAAGAATTATCAAAATGATGGTGATTCAGATTATCGCCTTTTTTACGATACCGTAAAAGGAGGAGATTATCGTTCTCGTGAAGCCAATGTATATCGACTGGCAGAAGTGTCAGGTAATATAATTGATCAATGTGTAGCACAAGGAGTTCCTTTTGCCCGTGATTATGGTGGATTACTAGACAATAGATCATTTGGAGGCGTTCTTGTATCGCGTACTTTTTATGCACGTGGACAAACGGGTCAGCAATTATTATTAGGAGCTTATTCGGCTTTATCTCGTCAAATTGGAAAAGGTAAAGTTAAAATGTATAACCGTCATGAAATGCTCGACGTTGTTATCGTTGATGGTAAAGCAAGAGGTATTATTGCACGTAACTTAATAACAGGAGAGATTCAACGGCATTCTGCACATGCAGTTGTTATCGCATCAGGAGGATATGGAAATGTATTTTTCTTATCAACCAATGCTATGGGATCAAATGCTACTGCAGCATGGAAAGCACATAAACGAGGAGCTTATTTTGCAAACCCTTGCTTTACGCAAATTCACCCTACCTGTATTCCTGTTTCTGGAGATCATCAGTCGAAACTGACTTTAATGTCAGAGTCACTGAGAAATGATGGTAGAATTTGGGTGCCATTAAAATTAGAAGATGCAAAAGCAATTCAACAAGGCAATTTAAAGCCAACTGATATTGCTGAAGAAAATAGAGATTACTTCTTAGAAAGAAGGTATCCTGCATTTGGTAATTTAGTACCAAGAGATGTTGCCTCTCGTGCTGCCAAAGAACGTTGTGATGCCGGACATGGAGTAAATGCTACTGGTGAAGCTGTTTACCTTGATTTTATGGATGCATTTATCCGTTATGGTAAAGAACAGGCGCATGTAAAAGGACTTGATGGTGAAGATAAGGACCTTGTGATCAAACTAGGTAAGGCGGTTATCGAAGAAAAGTATGGTAACCTTTTCCAGATGTATGAAAAGATCATCGATGAAAATCCATACGAAACGCCTATGATGATCTATCCAGCTGTTCATTATACAATGGGTGGTATTTGGGTTGATTATAATTTAATGACAACCGTTCCTGGATTGTACGTTTTAGGAGAAGCAAATTTCTCTGATCATGGTGCTAATCGACTTGGAGCCTCAGCTCTTATGCAAGGATTAGCCGATGGGTATTTCGTTCTTCCTTATACAATTGGAGACTTTTTAGCTGATGATATTCGTACCGGAACAATACCAATCGATTCCCCTGAATTTGATGAAGCTGAGAAAAAAGTTAAAGATAGTATCGCTACTTTCTTAACTAATGATGGTGATAATAGTGTTGACCATTATCATAAGCTTCTCGGTAAAATAATGTGGGACAAAGTAGGGATGGCCAGAAATGATAAACACCTTAAAGAGTCGATCGTCGAGATCAAAGCACTTCGTGAGGAATTTCACAAAGGAGTATTCGTACCAGGTAAAGATGAAGGTATGAACACAGAGTTAGAAAAAGCCTTACGTGTTTCTGATTTCTTTGAGTTAGCAGAATTGTTTGCAATGGATGCCCTTAAAAGAACAGAATCTTGCGGAGGTCACTATAGAGAAGAATCTGTAACTCCTGAAGGAGAAGCTTTACGAGACGATGAAAACTTTGCCTATGTATCAGCATGGGAATATAAAGGAGAACCATCTGAGTCAGTACTGCATAAAGAAGAATTAAAATTTGAGTTTATTGAACTGAAACAACGTTCATATAAATAATTAAAGACATAAATAGATAAGAGATGAATCTGACTTTAAAAATATGGAGACAAAACGGCCCGAAAGATAAAGGTCGTATGGAAACTTACCCCATTTCGGATGTATCACCTGATATGTCTTTTCTTGAAATGCTCGATGTATTGAACGAAAGTTTAGTTGCAAAACGTGAAGAACCTGTTGCCTTCGACCATGATTGTCGTGAAGGAATTTGTGGAACCTGCTCTTTGCATATTAATGGAGAAGCACATGGACCTGATCGCGCTATTACTACGTGTCAGTTGCATATGCGTAAATTCAAAGAAGGTGAAACGATCTATATCGAACCATGGAGAGCGAAAGCATTTCCAGTAATAAAGGATTTGATCGTAGACCGGGAAGCTTTTGAAAGAATTCAACAAGCTGGAGGCTTTGTTTCAGTTAATACTTCTGGAAATACCCAAGATGCAAATAATTTGCCTATTCCTAAGGTAGATGCCGACCTCGCTTTTGATGCCGCAGCATGTATCGGATGTGGAGCCTGTGTAGCAACATGTAAAAATGCTTCGGCTATGTTGTTTGTTTCAGCTAAAGTGTCTCAATTTGCATTATTACCACAAGGTAAAGTAGAAGCAAAAGAACGTGTGCTGAATATGGTTCATCAAATGGATCTTGAAGGATTTGGAAGCTGTACAAATACAGGTGCGTGTGAAGTAGAATGTCCAAAAGAAATATCCTTGGATAATATAGCACGATTGAACCGAGAATACTTATGCGCTACGCTAAGTTCCGAATAGAAAATAATGATTGCAATAAAAAATGCTCCCTATTTGGGAGCATTTTTTGTTTATATGAGTAAATTGTAAAAATCATAGTAAGCAAGACAAGCATTTATGCCTTTTTTTTCGATTAATAACTATACTATTCGTGCCAGGGAAGTTTATTTAAAACATCCTCTATTATCTCAGGTTGCGGGTCAGGTTTATTTTTGGATCATTGCTTATTTAGTTATGGCAGGTATCCTTCATTTCTATTCTCTTTTTATCGATTCACTTTCTAATGAAAACATTCATTATGTACCGGGACCAGCCTTTTTAGGTTCATTTATTGTCGCTGTTGTATATGGAGTTACCTTGGGATTAGCGGATTATTATGTTTTTATGAAATGGAACCGTAAACACCCTTTGATCTATCTTATTTTAGTAAAAGGGGCTTTCTATTTATTAACGATGACCGTTCTTTTTATGATAATGCGCTATACCTTTTGGGAGCACTTTGTTGTTTCAAAATTATTTGATGGCTTAGGTCCTTTTTTAATAAGAGATAATTGGCAATACATGTATTACATCTTCGTGTTATACACTTTTGCAATGGGTTTAGTGATAAGTTTTATAAATCAAATGAACAAACGATTTGGGCCAGGGGTATTGATTCCTTTCTTAATGGGTAAGTATATTAATCCGGTAAAAGAAAAGCGGATATTTATGTTTTTAGACCTCGAAAATTCTACCCACATAGCAGAAGAGTTAGGGCATTTAAAATATAGTGAGCTGATTCAAGATTGCTTTTGGGAGATCAATAAAGACACGCTGATGCATGAAGCAGAGATATACCAGTATGTTGGTGATGAAATGGTTCTCACCTGGAATGACCTTGGAAAACTAGATTACATTAAATGCATCGATTTTTATTATGCTACTAAAAATAGAATCCGATCTAAAGGAGAGTATTTTAAAAACAAGTATGGTGTTGTACCTCACTTTAAAGCAGGGGCAAATGTGGGATGGGTAACAGGAGTTGAAGTAGGTAATATTAAAACAGAATTGGCATTTCATGGAGATACATTAAACGTTGCCGCAAGAATAGAAAAGAAATGCAATGAATTGAATAGCGAGTTTTTAATTTCTGAAGAATTGAAAACAGCCGTAAAATGGAGTAGTTCTTATTCATTAACTACCTTTGAATCCATCGCATTAAAAGGAAAAAAGGAAGAACTTAGGCTATTTAAAGTGGAGGTTAATTAAGGCATCGCTATAATGCACCTTCAATAAAATTTCTTTCTAGATACTCTTGTTCAGCGCTTACTGAACGCTTTCTCCAGAGAAAATAAAACAAAAGTCCACTCATTATCAACCCAGGTAAAATATATAACCACTCTTGCTGCCCACCTATCGTTTCGATCTCATCTCCAATCATTTCATGTTGAATCATATAGGTGATAAGTAAGGAAGCGAAATTATTAATGAAATGAGCGATCATTGGGTAGATAATATTCCCAGACCAAATGAGTAAATAACCCAAAACGGCTCCCAAAAATACGCGTGGAAAAAACCCGAAAAATTGAAAATGCATGGCAGAAAAGAGAAGGGCAGTGATCCAAATTCCAATATGATAGGATTTAAATTGCTGTGATAATAAACGTTGTATGATTCCACGAAACATCAATTCTTCCCCTATCGCCGGCATCACAGCAACAATCAGGGTCATGTAAATAAGCTCTGTAGGTGTTTCCATCGAAACTAAGGCTTCGGTTAAACGGCCGGCAGC
>JAUVAY010000126.1 GCA_030591505.1 Flavobacteriales bacterium
AAGTTAAGCTCATTAGCGCAGATGGTACTGCTATACCAAGCGGAAGAGTATGTCATCGCCTATCTTTACTAAAAACCCCCTACTTTTATTAGTTGGGGGTTTTTTTATGCTTTTATAACCGTGGGCTTTAGCCCACGGCTAAAAAGCCAATCCTCACTCCCTTCACTACTTTCACTACTTAACTCCTTTCACTACTTTCGTCCCCATGAATGAAATACCCTCAAAAGGCAAAAAAGCTATCTTGATCTGGCTCTACACAGGAATGATCATGATAATTATTATGGTAGCTATCGGTGGTATCACTCGCTTAACACATTCCGGATTATCAATGGTCGACTGGAAACCGATAATGGGGAGCATCCCTCCCCTATCCGAAACTGAATGGGAAAACTCTTTCGAAAAATATAAGGCCTTCCCCGAATACCAGGTTGTTAATTATGATATGGATATTCAAGAATATAAAAAGATCTTCTTTTGGGAATACTTCCATCGACTTTGGGGTAGAATAATGGGTATAGTGTTTATTGTTCCTTTCGTTATTTTTTGGAAAAAGAACTATCTCCCCTCCCCCTGGTTCAAACGTTTTATCTGGATCGTGATTGGAGGTGGACTCGTCGGGGCACTCGGATGGTTTATGGTTGTTAGCGGATTAAAAAATAAACCGGAAGTAAGTCACTATAGGCTTGCTATCCATTTAATTGCCGCCTTTTCACTATTAGCCTATATATTCTGGCATGCGTTAAAAATAAAATATGGAGAAATAAAATTATCCAAGGTTAACAATCTTTCTATATGGATCATTTTATTCGTCTACCTCCAAATTATCTATGGTGCTTTCGTTGCCGGACTAAAAGCTGGACTTATTCATAATACCTGGCCCTTAATGGGAGATTCCTTTATCCATGAAAATACCTTCTCCCTCTCCCCTTTCTGGGAAAATCTTATCCATCATAAAGACGGTGTACAATTTTTACATCGAATGATCGCCTATGTCGTATTGTTATTAATTGGAATGTTTGGGGCAATGTACTGGAAGAAAATCTCTCGAAACTTAGATATCAGTATCAAGTTTAGTATACTGATAATTCTAATTCAGTTTACGCTGGGTGTATTTACTCTCTTATTAAAAGTTCCCGTAAGTCTTGGTGTAATACATCAACTAGGTGCACTATTTTTACTGTTAAGCGTATTTCGAATACACTTTTTCTCTAAGTACGAAAGCCCTACAAAATAATAGCCTAATGAATAATCTGGACTTTATGTTGTCCCACAAGAATATCATTATCATTCAATAATAGAATATAAATCCCATCTTCCAGACCAGATACATCAACTCCTGTTGTAAACTCTGTTATTGAACCCTGCTTTACCAACCTTCCACTAGAGTCAAATAGCCTATACACGTAATTCAGATCATCATTCTTTATGATATATAACTTGTCATCAGTAGGAACAGGATATACTTTCCAATTAATAGTTTCTGTTTCAGTTAATCC
Organism: Flavobacteriales bacterium; assembly: GCA_030591505.1. Taxonomy (GTDB): domain Bacteria; phylum Bacteroidota; class Bacteroidia; order Flavobacteriales_D; family JAHECK01; genus JAHECK01. Next base: position 1,497 of record JAUVAY010000126.1, read on the forward strand.
TAAAGGATCACTTCCCAATGTGTTAATCGAAATATCATCAAAGTAAAAACCATCTTCTGTAACATAATTATCAGACTCGAAACTAAAAGCGATCAAAACTTCCTCTCCAACAAAATCACTAAGATCTACCGTTTCTAATACCCAACTCGTTTGAAAACCATCATAAATTGGCTGATCAAAATCCTGATTATTAGATCCTGCATGAGAATAATCACCACACAAAGGAACCCATGTTGATCCGTTGTTTGAAGAGGCAATGACTTGTGCATAATCCCATCCGGCCTCGATCTCCCACTTTGCCCAAAAAGTCATATTCGCTTGAATAATATCGCCACTTAAATCTATCGGATCAGCGAGCTGTATCCATGAAGAAGTATTATCATCATACTCAGAAAAAGGCGAATCCGTTAGCGAATGAGTAGGTGTATAAGCATCTTCATCCGTTAGTCCCCATCCATTATTTATAAAACCATCAATGGTTTCACACTCCTCAGTTAACACACTTTGGAAGTTTCCATAAGTGAATGAATAAACTCTTTCTTCGGTATAGCTTCCATTATTTACTAAAACTTTCAGCTCTAAAACTTCTCCATTGTATAGAACTCCTTCATCAAGTGATACAGAAAGATCAATATCAAGTGTGCCAAGTTGAACAGGGTTTTCAAAAACAAAAGAAGAGCTTCCACTAACATCCATTCCTGTGCTTAAACTTTCAAAAGATATTGTAATCGACCCATCTTCAAGCCCCATTCTCAAGGCAGTAAATGGCAGTACAACACTGGCTCCACTTATTCCGTCTTCACCATTATAAGTTACTTTAGCATACACACCTGCATAGCGAGCCATCATTAAATTCTGGTATACATTCTCCTGACAAAGACCAAAAATCTCATCGGAAGGCGGCCAAAATTCATCTCCAACTTCTGGGGTCATTGCCATAATTTTAGGCTTTGTATCCAGATCTCCTGCATACATCCAATCATCAGAATCCCCTGCTGCAGGATATAAACCAGAACTAATTACGTTATTGTAATTATTGTATAAGGTCATTTCATCTGTTAATACTCCAAACAGCTCATGGTCCTCAGTATATTCATTATAATCAAAACCAAAAGGATAAAGCAACCAGTTACCATGTGTATGATAATTTAATGTGAACTTAAATTCATGATTTTGTGTTAACCATTTAATCGCTTGGGTCTCTGGTTCAGAAAAAGCAGATGGTCCCTTATAAATATCGGAATTAAATTGATCAGAAGTCCCTAATCCACCCCATTCATAAGCATAATTTCGATTTAAATCGACACCAGAATTAGCCAATGAACCATCATTATCTCTCTTATTTTTTCTCCACATACCTCCCCCATTAGGGTAGCTATTTTCATTCTGAAGATAACCATCTGGATTGATCATTGCTACAAAATACAGTTCGGTGTTATTGATCAAGCCTTCAATATTAACATCACTAGAATAATTCTCCAATAAATACCACATATAGTATATATTCTGACTCAATGAAGCGGGTTCACGGGCATGATGTAGTGAAGTGTATAAAACCTCAGGCTCATCAGGCTCATCCGTTCCCGGATTGTCAGAAATTTTAACCCAGTAAATACTCCTTCCTTCATGTGTATGAAATGTGTCTATTGGAAGTTTAACACTGATCAGGTCAGGGTAAAGTGTTGCCATAGAGTCTAAATTATCAAGGTATTCCTGATAAGTAAAAAACCCGGCCATTGAGCCAAGTTCAAAATTGTCAGGATCTTCAGGTAAAAACCCTGAACCTCCATCACAAGGATAATCACTAAGGTCTTTTTGATAAGAGCGATCCGTAGCATAGTATGTTTCCAGATCTTCAATTAATATATCATATTCAACTCCGGCACTTTCAACTAACTCAATATCAGCAATCGAAAGTTCAGCAATTAAATAAATGCCCTTTTTATATTCACCATGATCAAGCGTTACCCCTAAACTTTGCAACTCTTGCAATTTATCTTGGTCAGCATATAATTTAACCCGACTGTATTGACCTTGTGCAAAAGAGAGAGCAAATACGAATAAAAAACTTAGTCCAAGTTGTTTCATAATTAAAAATATTATCAGCACAGTTAACAATTATAACTGCACTATATTAGAAATAGGATTTATTGAATAAAACTACGGAACTTTTTACTTTTTCCACTCAAAACTTTCTACCAAATGTTGGATTTCTAAATCGAGGTATTCAACTACTGGTCGAAGAGAATCTGAATTCACATAAGCATCAAAATACAGTGCCCCTCTTACAAAATGGTCACTACTATCGGTTAAGTAAAACTGAATATAAGAGGCTACATCACCATCTAATTTATACTTAAGGCCAAAAACCTTTTTATCAGTATTCTCAATTGGAATTCTGTCTATCTTCGTTGCTTTTATTTGATGATCATAAGTAAGTTTTTGAGTATACTCCAAATGCTTACGTAAATTATCTTCAACATCCATATAAGTCAAATAGATCGTCGCTTTATTTCGAGGATAATAAATGTTTACCCAACACTTGCTCTCATCTTTAATTACAATTCTTGCTTCATCGGAGTATTCAAAAGAAAAAGGGCAATCAATATCTAGATCTACATAATTTGTTTCTGGAAGGTCGATCCGGAAATAGCCGAATGGACGGGGATTAACTGTATCATCACTACAAGATAGTAGTGTAAATACAAAGATGAATAAAAAGGATCTAATGATTATTTTCTTCTGCATCTGTACTTGGATGAATGACAAGTTTTATTTGTTTGATTTTTCTCTTATCCGCAGCTTCAATAATAAAATCATAATTATTAAAATGTAGTTTCTCGTTCTTTACGGGAATATAACCTACTTGTTCCAAAATAAAACCAGCAAGTGTATCGGACTCGCCTTTTACCTTCTCAAACTCTTCTCCTACAATTCCAATAACCTTATACAAGTCTATTAATGTGGTGCTCCCGTCAAATACAAAAATGCTATCGTCTACTTTAGTATATTGAATATCTTCATCATCAAATTCATCTGTTATCTCACCAACAACTTCCTCCATTATATCTTCCAATGATACAATTCCGGAAGTCCCTCCGTATTCATCTACAACAATAGCCAGGTGCATTTTTTTACGCTGAAACTCCTTAAGAAGATCATCAATTTTTTTATTCTCAGGAACAAAAAATGGTTTATGTACAAGATTCTGCCAGTTATAATTCGTTTTATTTAAATGTGGCAGCAGGTCTTTCATATATAAAACCCCATAGATCTCGTCAAAGCTTTCCTTATATACAGGAATTCTTGAAAAGCCAATATCCCTTGCTTCAATTAATAGATCTTCAAATGAAAGATCATATTCAAAAGCCTTCGCTTGCGTTCGGGGAGTCATGATCTGTTTTGCGTCCGTATTTCCAAACTTCACGATACTTTTCAATATCCGGCGTTCTTCTGTATGTAATTTATCCTGTGTGATCTCCAGTGCTTCTTCCAGTTCTTCAATACTGAATTTTTCCTGTCGACTCCTAATTCTTTGGTCAATAACATTAGTAGATTTGACTAATATCCATGATGCCCATCCTGATAATTTTTCTGATAAAACCATAAATGGCGACATAAATCGCGCTAAGCGCATTGCATTATTTGTCGCATACACCTTAGGTAAAACTTCTCCAAACAAGAGAATTAAAAATGTTACAATAACAACTTGAATAAGAAAAACAAACAGCGCTGAAAGTTCATCTATCCAGCTCATCCTATTGATAATAAAGCTCGACAAAACAACGATAGCAATGTTCACCAAATTATTAACGATCAAAATGGTCGCTAATAATTTTTTCGGATTCAATAAAAGCGATTGAATTAATTTATCGTTTGAACTCTCTGACTCTTCCAACTCCTTTTTTTGTGTTGGATTAATACTAAAGAATGCAACTTCAGAACCAGAGATCAGTGCAGATAATACAAGCAGACCAATCAAAAGTAAAGGCAGACCAATATCTTTCAGTAGCTCAAGAGTGAATATCGAATCTAACAATAAAAAATACGGTTCAGACGGAGGTTCCAAGAATAGTTAATTGATTCAACAATATAGTTAATTAAAACGGTAGGTCGTCTTTATCATTGTTTGATGTATCTCCTGTTTGTTCAGGTTTCTGTGTAGCAGGTGGGTTCTCCGGACCAGGAATTGAACCTTCTCCATCTCTTCTTCCCAACATCGTCAATTCGCGTCCTTCTATTTCAGTAACATATCTTGTTTTACCATCTTTGTCTTCATACGACCGTGTGCGTAATCTTCCTTCAATATAAACCTGACTTCCTTTTTTTAGATAATTGCTAGCTACATCTGCTAAACCTCTCCACAAAACAATTCTGTGCCACTCAGTATTGGTTTGTCTTTCACCATTCTTGTCTTTATAACTTTCAGAAGTTGCTAAATTAAGCGTAGCCACTTTAACACCACTTTCCAAGTTTCTTACTTCCGGGTCTGCCCCCAAGTTACCTATTAGAATAACTTTATTAACTCCTGCCATAAATTTCAAATATTTTTTCAAAGATAGTGCTTATCTGCATATCTACATAAAAAATTGGATTGCTTCATCCGATTCTAAAAAACGACGGATCAATCGGGGCATTGGATAATTCACAAGGTCTTTTTTATCAATTGCAATAGCATTATTACCACTTAGCTCTTTAGTAGTTTTAATCATCCAGAATTTCGCGTAAATTTTCCGGTGACTGAGAACATGCTTGTATTCAGAAGACCCCATTATGGCATAGATAGGTTTTATTGATAACTTTTCTACTATCTTGATAATTTCACTCTCTTTATAAATAGCATCACTTTCGAAAAGCGGAAATTGATACATTTCTTTCCAAATACCTTCCTTTCTTTGAGTAATTAGCAATTTATCTTCATTATTAATTACTAAAAAATTATAAAAGACATTCTTTACTGCAACTTTTTTCGCTTTCACTGGAAGTTCGTTTTGAATTCCTGAATGATAAGCTGTGCAATGATCTGAAACGGGACAATGCTCACATTGTGGGTTTTGAGGCTTACAAATTAATGAACCCAGTTCCATCATAGCCTGATTAAAATCACCAGGATGTTCTGAGTCTATTATATCTAATAATTGTTTTTCAATCGTTTTCCAGGTGCTTCTTTTATCGATAGGCTCTTTGATTGTAAAAAGCCTACTGCTCACCCGTAACACATTCCCATCAATAGCAGGGACACTTATAGAGAAAGCAATAGATGCTATCGCAGCTGCAGTATAAGGTCCAACCCCTTTTAAGGATAAAATATCCTCATACTTTTCAGGGAATTTTCCATCAAATTTGTCAACGATCGTCTTTGCTGTATGATGTAAATTTCGAGCTCTGGAATAATAACCTAGTCCTTCCCATACCTTTAAAACTTCACGCTCATCAGCTTTTGCTAAATCATAAACTGTTGGATATTTCGCTTTTAAACGAACATAATAATCTAAACCCTGATCAATACGAGTTTGCTGAAATACAATCTCAGAAAGCCAAGTACTATAAGGCTCAGGATTATCCCTCCAAGGAAGATCTCGCTTATTATTTGAATACCAATAGAGCAATTTAGTCGTTATTGGATGTATTGAATTGCTATTTAGCAGCATAGTCTGGAAATTCATCAAAAAAACACATGCAAACATCGTAGATTTTTAAAATAAATCTATCTTTGCACCCCAAATAAAAAAAGAGAAATAAGAAATTTATTTAACAGTATAATAAAATTACAATGACGAAAGCAGATTTGGTTAATGAAATTTCGGAGAAGACCGGGATTGAAAAAGTAGAAGTTCAAACAACAATTGAAGCACTAATGGAGTCTATTAAGGGCTCATTATCAAATGGTGAAAATATTTACTTAAGAGGTTTTGGAAGTTTCATCGTGAAGAAAAGAGCTCAAAAAACAGGAAGAAACATTTCTAAGAATACAACTATTATTATTCCAGAACACTTTATTCCAGCGTTTAAACCTGCTAAAGTATTTGTAGAAAAAGTTAAGAACTCAGTTGCTGTTGAAGCATAAGGAGTAAAAATTAAAAAATTAATATCAAGATATGCCAAGCGGTAAAAAAAGAAAAAGACATAAGATGTCGACGCATAAGCGTAAAAAAAGACTTCGTAAGAATAGACATAAGAAGAAGAAGTAATTAACTTCTATTCTTATTGTTTATTATTTAATTAAATTTTTATACATATTCGAAATTCAAAACGGTCTTTCGAATATGTATTATTAAAGGGTAGTTTGTGGATCATGAATTAATCATTAATGCCGACAAACAAGATGTTGAGATCGCCCTGCTTAAGGATAAGGTTCTTAGTGAACTTCATTACGAAAAAGCTAAAACCGACTTTCAAGTCGGTGATATTTATTTAGGCAGAATTAAAAGGGTAATACCTAGTCTCAACGCAGCTTTTGTAGACGTTGGTTACGAAAAAGATGCTTTCCTGCATTATTTTGATTTAGGAAAGCAATTCAGTTCCTTAAAGAAATACACCAAAGAGGTTAAAGGGGGTCAACGCCAAAACGGTGATCTTAGCCATTTTACACTTGATAGCGATATCAATAAAAATGGTAAAATTAAAGAGGTGGTTTCTTCGGGACATGAGATACTTGTGCAAATTGCTAAAGAGCCAATTTCTTCTAAAGGGCCAAGGCTTACATCTGAGCTAACCCTTGCAGGAAGGTTCGTAGTCCTTGTACCATTCTCCAATAGAATTTCTATTTCTCAGCAGATCAAAGACCCTCAAGAAAGGGAACGATTAAAGAGATTGATGGCTTCTATTAAAGCTCCAAATTTTGGAATTATTATAAGAACAGTTGCTCAAAACAAAAAGGTAGCTGAACTTGATAGTGATCTGAGAAATTTAATGGAACGATGGGAAAACCTTTATAAAGGATTTAAAAATTCAAAACCTCCTAAACGAGTACTTGGCGAACTCAATAAAACAACTACTGTTTTACGCGACCTATTGGATACGAATTTCACCCGTATCAATGTAAATAGCGCTAAATTACTTGAGGATATCAAGTCTTATATTAGTACAATATCTCCTGAAAAAGTTGATATAGTAAAGTTATATAAAGGCAAGCTCAA
>JAUVAY010000036.1 GCA_030591505.1 Flavobacteriales bacterium
ACAATATTGGCTTTGACTATAATTTCATTCGTGAAGAATTCAAGTCGCTTGGGTTTGAATTCAAAATGAAGAAACTGTGTACTGTTCAATTAAGCCGAAAGATCCTTCCAGGAATGGATTCTTATAGCCTGGGTAAGATCTGCAAAAATTTAAATATCGAAATTAAAGGTAGACACCGAGCAGCTGGTGATGCATTGGCAACGGTAAAACTTTTTGAGATCTTGTTAGCCAAAGATCAGAATACGCTTATTAAGTTTGGAAATAAGAAAAAGGAACTTTCCATCCCATCCCATATTAATAATGATTTAATCGCACCTCTACCGGAGGAAATAGGTGTATATTATTTCTTTGATCATGAGGATAATCTAATATACATTGGAAAAAGTAAGAATATTCGTAGCAGAATCGTAAGTCATTTCAATAATAACAATACGAAGAAGGCGGTAAGTATGAAACAACAGATCAAGCGAATTGATTTTGAGCTTACAGGAAGCGAATTGATCGCCTTACTTAAAGAATCGGAGGAAATAAAAGACAAACTTCCGCTTTACAATCGTGCTCAACGAAGAAGTTTATTTAACTATGGCATTTTTGCTAACCTTGAACTGGATGGATACATCCACCTTAGGGCACAAAAGATCACAAAGAACAAACAAGCCATAAGCACATTTTATAGCTTAAAAGAAGCAAAAGAGCAATTGCGGCTAATTATTGATGAATATCAATTATGCTTAAAATTATCTGGGTTATACCACGCGGAAGGAGCATGTTTTTATCATCAAATAGATCGATGTAATGGTGCATGTTTAGGAGAAGAAGACATTAATGAATACAACTCCCGCGTAAATGAAGCTTTTAAAAAACATCAGTTTGAAGATCAGAACTTCATCATCATCGATAAAGGAAGAAAACAAGAGGAAAACAGCATTATCCTTGTAAATAAAGGACAGTATTTAGGCTATGGTTATATCGATAGCAGCGAAATAATTGAAAATTCAACTCAGGCTTACGCGATGATAAATAGCAAAAGAGACAATAAGGATACGCGACAAATAATAAAAAACTACCTGAAAAAGAACGAGGTAGAAAAACTAATCCGTTTTTAGTCTTTTAACTTTGATCTTGCTTACTCCACTTTTCAATCAACTCTTCATCACTCATATATAACTGTTCGAGAAGTACTTCAGCTTGCGCACTAAGCGGATCATCAGGGAATTTATTAACCAACTCCATATAAGCATCTTTTGCATCATCCTTTCTATTCAATTCTTCATCTAGGATGAATGCATATAAAAAGTAAACTTCCGCCAATTGATCATAATTTCCATATACCTTTTTTATCGTCTCCATCATGTGAGTCGATTTTTCATAATTCCCCAGACCACTTGCTGCCCTTGCTCCCATAAACATATATTTCGCACAACGTTGATCCACTGGAAATTCATCAACAAATTGTGTAGTTGAGCGAAGTAATTCCAAACTAAAGGCCTTAGCATCTTTACTCAATGTAGTTTGAGATAAGCTATCTTCTAATGCTTCAATTTTTAATGCTAATGCCTCTTTATCATTTGCACTTAAACTACTCTTATCCTCTTGGTCTTGAGCGTTATCTGAGCACGCCATCATCGTTGAAAAAATGATGAATGTAAAGAGTCCAATAATTCTATTCCGTTTATTTATCATTAGGTAATTATCTTTTAGATTTACTTTTTCCTGGAAATTTCATGCGATAATTAACTTCCACATTCCCTATTGAAATTTCTTTTAATTTTCGTTGTACGAGTCTTTTTCGAAGCGGCTTTAAATGGTCCGTAAACAACACTCCATCAATATGGTCGTATTCGTGTTGAATTATTCTTGCTGCAAAACCCTCAAAAACCTCATCATGCTTTTTCCAGTTTTCATCAAGGTAGGTCATTCTAATTCTTGGTTCTCTGAATACCTCTTCCCTTATTTTAGGAATACTCAAGCATCCTTCTTCAAACCCCCACTCTTCCCCATCTTCTTCTATAATCTCTGCATTGATGAAAATTCTTTTAAAATCTTCAAGACCTTTAGCCATCTCATCCACTTCCCCTTCCTCATTGGGTTCAGCAAAAGGAGCGGCATCGATAATAAACAAGCGAATCGCCTTACCAATTTGCGGTGCTGCCAATCCAACGCCACTCGCTTTATACATCGTCTCGAACATATTTTCGATCAACTCATCAAGTTTAGGATAATTTTTATCAATATCCTCCCCCATTTTTCGCAGCATCTTACTTCCGTACGCTTCTATAGGCAATACTCTTCCCATTCTCTTTTTTTTTTTGCAAAAATAATCAATTGAACTTATTCAGTAAAACAAAAGCATTATTCAGGGGTCATATAATCAACCATCTCATCTGGTTTTGCCGCCCCGATTAAAATTCCCGCGGTAAGTTCAAAGAAATATGAGTTTTGATATCCTGGAACTTCTGTGGCTATATCCAGAAGACCATAATACGCTTTAGCATTTATACTCATACCTTTTCCTTTTTTAAACTGATATATAAATGTAAACATTGGCCCCATATCTATAGGAAGAAACTCATTTTTCACACTGTACTTTACTCCAAGATCAGCCTCATCTTTTTTATAATGTACTTCGTTATCTTGCTTTGTTCGCAAACTAACATTTACCCCTCCTGCTAGTGAAAATGAGGGACTTAAATAGTAGCGAATGGAACTGTGAGCCCCAACATATACAAGTCTTGTTTTCATATACCTGTATTCATAGCCACTTTCAATTTCAGGATCATATTCAGGATCAACAAGCGTCTCATCTCCGCTAAATCCTCTATTAGAATTGACCATTACTCCACTATACAAAGCCAATTTATCAGCATATTTCCAATTAAAAAACATCCCAGCCTCCAATCCACCTGTAAAACCAGCTATATCATAGTTAGTTACCGAACTCCCATTAGCTCCGATATCAAGTCCAAATTGAGTATTTGGACTATTCAAAGCATCTCCAAAGATCAAACTTACAATCACCTGAGACTGTGCGCTAAGGGAAACAAATAATATAAACAAAGTGGGGATAATTGTTTTAAATTTTTTCATATCAATAGTATTACAAAAATAAGCTTGTAATTCAAAAATAATTCTTTTATTTCGTTCACTCAAGCCACTACAATGAATATTAACTCAGTAATAAGCGGAACGGGAAGTTTTATCCCGGAAACAGTAGTTGACAATAAAGAATTTCTCAGCAGGGATTTTTATGATGAGAACAAGAATAGCTTGCCGTACGAGAACGAAAAAATCATTGAAAAGTTTAAAGCTATTACCGGTATTGAATCAAGAAGATATCTGACCGGTAAATTGAATTCCTCTGATATTGGCACAATTGCGGCACAAAATGCGATTAAAGATGCCGGAATTGACCCTGAAAAAATTGACCAGATCATATTTGCTCAAAATTTTGGAGATATAAAAGAAGGTTCTAATCAAGTTGATATGGTTCCGAGTTTGGCTGCAAGAGTTAAGTATAATTTAGGAATCAGCAACCCAAACTGTGTTGCTTACGATGTGATGTTTGGTTGTCCTGGTTGGATTTTGGGTGTTACTCAAGCGGACGCATTTATTAAAGCGGGAATAGCAAAAACTTGCCTTGTTATAGGTAGTGAGACTTTAAGTAGAGTTGTTGACCCAAACGACCGAGATTCAATGATCTATTCAGATGGTGCAGGTGCGGTTATAATTGAGAAGCAAAAAGATTCTTCATCAAGTGGAATCCTCTCCTATGCAAATCAAAGTTTTACCAAAGAAGAAATTTATTATTTATACTATGGTAAAAGTTATCAGCCTGGAAATGAAGAAAACATTAATTATATAAAAATGTTTGGCCGTAAGATCTATGAATTTGCCTTAACTAATGTTCCATTGGCCATGAAAAGCTGCCTTGACAGTTCAGGTGAAAAAATTGAAGACCTTAAAAAAATATTCATACATCAGGCAAATGAAAAAATGGACGATGCCATTGTCAAAAGGTTTTTCAAACTTTACGGGTTCAAAGATATTCCTGATAAAGCAATGCCGATGAGTATTCACTATTTAGGTAATAGTTCGGTAGCCACCGTTCCTACTTTATATGACCTTGTATTAAAGAATAAATTAGAAGGCCATGAATTGAATAAAGGTGATCTTATAATGTTTGCTTCGGTAGGTGCGGGGATGCATGTTAATGCAATTACTTATAGAGTTTGATCAAATAGACTCAAGTTTTTTATGAATTTCAAGAATTTGTGAGATAAGGGATTGTTTTCCATCATTTTTTATATGAAAATCTGCTAATGCTAACTTTTTTTCATCACTCCACTGAGATTCCATTCTAGACTTAATATCAGCTATTTTACTATCTCCTCTTTTTAGTATCCTTTCAATTCTAAGGTTAGTAGGAGATGTTATCAATATAATTTCATCAAATTCCTTTTCAGAAGCTATTTCATATAAGATTGCCGATTCCTTGATCACATAATTTGCATTTTGTTCACTCATCCACAAGGAAAAATCATCTTTTACAAAAGGGTGTATGATATTGTTTGCCAATTCCCTCTTATCATCATCATTGAAAATAATGGATGAAAAGAGTTGTTTATCGATTTTATCACCTTGATAGATAGGTCCAAAAGCTTCAATTAGTTTCTCTTTTAACCGAGAGTTTGAATTAAGAAGGGCTTTTGATCGTTCGTCAGCAATGTAGACAGGCACATTCAATGAAGAAAAAATCTTTACAACTGTAGACTTTCCACTACCTATACCTCCTGTTAATCCAACGCATTTCATCTATTGTTTTTTTGATAACAGATACTCAACACGAGAGGGTTCAATTCGAGTTATCTCAACAAAATCAGGTACATTAGAAATATGCACTTTTAATTTTTCCGGAAGCTCTCCATCTGCTGGCAATGAAACAAAAGCGCTGATCAGATCGCTATTAACTAATTCATAATCGTCCAAACCAACCTGATAAAAAACAGTCACCTTAGTTGGAAGCACCTTTACCTTGCTTTGCGGATCTTCAACCTTGGACTCAATTTGTACAATAACACTTCCTGAGGTCAACTCATCAACATCAACCTTATATTTTACTTTCACATCATCTTCTATCCAATCACTCAGCGAATCCGTATCAAGTAAAACAGAAAGCTCAGTACTTTCTTTAAGGCCTCTTATGGTATCGATCTTTGTATTAATAAAATCAATTTTCGACAATATAAATTCCGGCCCATTTAGTTTAATCTCAGAAGGAAGTAGAATACTGCTTCTTTTTAATTTAAACCCATTCTCGGTCTCCAGTACAATTCTTGATCGAATAGGGACTGTTTTAGTAAGCACCCTACTTAAATCTATTTTAAGAACATTCGGAAAAAGCCCTTTAATTGATTCCTGATCCTGAAACAACTGTCCAACTTTGTTCAACAAATATTCAGTAGGGACAACTATAAATGGGTCGCTTTCATCTCCTCTAATTTCGAAGGTAGAAAGGTTGACATCGATCTCACTTTTCCCTGAGATCTTTAGCCACATCAAACTAAACCCAAAGCCCTGTACATCGGCCATAAGAACAGTCTCTTCACTTTGCACATACCATTCTTCAGAAGGGGATATGTAATGTAATTCTACGGGTAACTGAGAAGTAAATGACCCTGAAAATTTCATAAGAAACCATATCAGGGTGGCGATGCCAACACAATACAAATAAATAGAAAAGCGCTTACTGCTTGCCCAAGAGCGAGCAGTGTTAAATATATCATTTATATAAGCTGCGCTAATCTTTCTCATTTACATTTTTAATTATGCTTTAGCTGTGATCTCTTGTTCAGACGCTGCTGCTTCATAGGAAATGGCTGCTTTATCAATTTTGATCTTTGCTCCCTTCTCCACATCGATTATTACTGTGTTTTCTTGTAATTCGGCAATTCTACCATGTACACCACCAATAGTCACAATTTGTTGTCCTTTTGCCAATGAAGATCTAAATTCTTTAGACTTCTTTTGTTTTTTCTGTTGAGGGCGGATCATAAAAAAGTAAAATACACCAAGTATTGCGATCCAAAAAATAATCACTGTGCTTCCACCTTCTTGTCCACCTGCAGCTGATAATAAAATGCTTAATAAATTCATTGTTTTATATATTTCGTGTTTATTTAGGAGCTTTTACTTCTCCTTTTAATGTTAAAACTGTTGTTGAAGGGTAAGTATTCGCCACAATAGAAATTGTTTTGTTTTGCACCCCTCTTTTTCCATTGCTATCGAAGATCACATCTATTTTACCCTTTCCTCCAGGTCTTATCGGATTTTTAGGCCATCCTTTTAATACAGTACAACCACAACTTCCTTCTACTTTAGCAATAATAAGATCTGCTTCCCCAGTGTTTCTAAATCGAAAAGAATGAGGAACCTTTTCACCCTGCGAGATTGTTCCGAACTCAAAAGTTAAATTTTCAAATTTAAATTCCGGCAAATTATCATCCATCTCTCCGCTTGCAGAGATAGGAACATTGATCATATCTGAGTTAATGTCCTCCTCCTTTCGCTGATCGGTCAATTCACAAGCGCTAAAAAAGCAACTCATCAATAAAACTACAATAATTCGCCTCTTATTCTTCATCCTATCAATCCTCTACCTGATTTCTTGATTTTTCCTTCTTTTTTCAATTCCTCAAACGACTTATCCAAAATCCCATTCACAAAAGAATTACTCTTATTCGTACTGTATTGTTTCGCTAATTCGATATACTCATTGAGTGTAACTTTTACCGGAATAGAGCTAAAAGTCAACACTTCAGTAACCGCTAAACGCATCAATAATATATCCATTAATGCAATACGTTCAATGTCCCAGTTATTAGTATGTTCCTTGATGATATTGTCAGAATCATCTTTATTAACTACCGCATTATGGAATAGTTTATGATAAAACTCACGCTCTTCTTTCTCCTCTTTAAAAAGATCTAGAATTTCAACTTCTCCTACTGTTTCTCTGGAACGTTTAAACGATTTAACGATCATGCTTGCTACCAGGTCAATATCATCGATCCAGAATATAGATTGATCTTCAAAATAAGCATACAAGACTTCATTATTAACGATATGCTTTTTGAATAGTTGCAAAACAAACTGAACGTCTTTCTCTACTCCATCATCCTCAGACTCCAGGTATTCTTTATAAAAATCTTCTTCACGAATTTTTTTGAATAAGCCTTTAACAATATCCATTTCATTTGCCCAGGATACGCCTCTATCTTGAATACGCAAAGCAAGAACTGGGTTTTGAGAAAGGCTTTTTATCAATCGATTATTAATAAATCGTAAGCTAGGGTTTATATCACTTTCACTTGGAACATGCTTATTTTTGCCTTCTTGAATCTTTTGCTCTGCTAATCGACGCAGTTCTATTATCAAAAGGAGATAGTAATAATAAAGATCGAACATTTTTTCAATGCTATAATCCAGGTTTTTCTCAAAGATTTTAAGCGAAGCCTCCTCTGTTTGATCAAAAGCATACAACTGTTGTAGAACTTTAATTCGAAGTTGCCTCCTATTGATTATCATATTGCAGAACGTATTTTATGTATAATTCTTTTAAATAAACCTACTTGGTTATTTTTGTGCTTTCCACAGGACGCCAAAATTAATATTTTTTTACCCTTTATGAAGGAACTTGGATATTTAAACTCTTACATCCTAAAATATAAATGGATGATGCTGCTGGGTGTGATATTCATTATCATTTCAAATCTATTTGCTGTATGGTCTCCTAAGATCATCCAACAGGCATTTGATATGATCAGTGAGGCATTGGACTCTCGTAAGTCGATAGAACAGGGGAATGAAATTATTATTCAACTGCCTGATCTGATTAAGAGTTTCTTTCATATCAGTAAGATAAGTAATCCATTTTCATCAGGAATTTCAGATTCTTCTACCCTGATCGAAAAAGTAATCAGCCTCACTCTCCTACTTGCGCTGGCTTACCTATTAATCGCCGTGTTTAAAGGTGTTTTTTCATTTTTTACTCGTCAGACCATCATTATTGTTTCCCGGAAGATCGAATATGATCTTAAAAATAAGATCTATGCACACTATCAAAAGCTGGATCAAAACTTTTATAAGAACAACCGTACCGGTGATTTGATGAATCGGATATCGGAAGACGTTTCAAGAGTTCGAATGTATTTAGGGCCAGCGATCATGTATTCTGTAAATTTGATCACCCTCTTGATCCTCGCTATATGGTTTATGCTGAATGTAAATGTAAAATTGACTGTATATGCACTTCTTCCACTTCCCTTATTATCAATCACTATCTATTTTGTAAGCTCATACATTAATAAACGAGGCGAAAAGGTGCAGGAACAACTCTCGGTTCTTTCTTCAACAACGCAAGAATCATTTTCAGGTATTAGAGTTCTGAAATCTTTTTCTAAAGAGAAATCTTCTTCAGATTTTTTCGAACTTGAATGTCAGGAATTTAAAGTTAGATCGATGAGATTGGTTAAGGTAAATGCCCTATTTTTTCCTGCTATGATCATTCTTATCGGTCTGAGTACGATCTTCACTATATATATCGGTAGTCTTCAAGAGATCAATGGAGAAATTAGCGTAGGAAATATTCCCGAGTTCGTAATCTATATAAATATGCTTACCTGGCCATTTGCAGCAACGGGATGGGTAACTTCATTAGTTCAAAGAGCAGCTGCATCACAAAAAAGAATAAATGAATTTTTAAATACTGAACCGGAAATTATTAATCCAAAAGAAGAAAATATTTCTATAAAAGGTGATATCACATTCAGTAATGTTGATTTTAAGTATGAAAATTCAGGTATCCAAGCACTAAAAAATATTTCAATCACCATTAAAGCGGGAGAGACTATTGGGATCATAGGGAGAACAGGTTCAGGAAAATCTACTTTGGCCGCGATGATTGCGCGGTTTTATGACCCTGATACAGGAAAAGTACTTATTGATGGACAAGACTTAAAAGACATTGATCTATATAATTTTCGAAGACAATTGGGCTACGTTTCTCAGGAAGACTTCTTATTTTCCGATACGATTAAAAACAACATCGCGTTCAGTGGCGATGACTATGATATTAATAAGATACAGAAGGCGGCAAAAACAGCTGAGATCCACGATAGCATCAAAGAAATCGCTTTGGGCTATGAATCGAAATTGGGAGAAAAAGGGATTAATTTATCAGGTGGACAGAAACAACGGATCTCTATTGCCCGAGCTATAATTTCACAACCAACCATACTAATATTAGATGATTGTTTATCAGCCTTGGATACCGAAACAGAAGAACATTTACTGCGTAACTTGAAAAAAACAGGAAAAGTCCAAACACAAGTGTTCATAAGTCATAGAGTAAGTACAATTCGGAATGCTGACAAAATCTTTGTTATCGACCAAGGAAGGGTCATTGAAGAGGGGAATCATAAAGAATTAGTAAAAAAAGGTGAATTATACGCTGAATTGTTTGAACAACAATTAGTTGAAGACACCACACTTAAACAGGATTAAGCACTATTGTTTTTCTTAATT
Source organism: Flavobacteriales bacterium (assembly GCA_030591505.1). Classification (GTDB taxonomy): domain Bacteria; phylum Bacteroidota; class Bacteroidia; order Flavobacteriales_D; family JAHECK01; genus JAHECK01. The sequence continues at coordinate 9,583 of JAUVAY010000036.1, forward strand.
AATAAGCTTTTGTATGCTTATGAAGATTGGATTATTTTTCTATTTTTGTCCGGTATCGTTATATAATTAAAAAGGAAAGTGATGAGCGAAGAAAATGGAAGTTACCAAAAGGATGAGATCTTCTCGAAAGCTGTAAGAGCAGGAAAAAGAACCTATTTTTTTGATGTTAAATCAACACGAGGTAATGATTTATACCTCACTGTTACAGAAAGTAAGAGAAGGTACAATGATGATGGAACTTTTCGTTACGAGAAACATAAACTTTTCTTATACAAAGAAGATTTCGATAAATTTCAAGATGGCTTTGGAGAAGCGCTTGACAAGATCAAAGAACTTCAGGCAAGTGGAGAATACAAAATGGAAGAAAAGCCTGTAGAGACTTTTGAAGAACCGGCTAAAGAAACTGAAGATAATTCATTTTCTGATGTCAGCTTCGAAGATCTTGACAAAGACTAAAATTGTAAACATAATTTATTGAAGCCATTCCGTCCCGATAGCAATCGGGAATCGGAATGGCTTTTTTGTTTGGGTCTATTCTACATCGTACTTTTATTATTAGCCTCGATTGTACCAAGTACATTTATTAATTATTATTTTCACATTTATAAAACTACAACCGTGTTTTAAATTATGCCCAAACATTTAAATCCGAATAGAAATAATCAACTACGTAAAGAGCTCAGTACTCAAACCTATGTAGAAGGGATTTTGAACGGAGATCGAGGGATATTGGCAAGAGCCATCACATTAGTAGAAAGCAGAAAGCCGCAAAACAGGAAACAAGCGGAAGAAATTATAGAAAGATGCCTTCCCCATTCCGGAAATTCATTCCGTTTAGGAATTACAGGTGTTCCTGGAGTTGGAAAAAGCAGTTTTATTGAGACTTTCGGAATACAACTTATTAATAGTGGTCATCACATTGCCGTACTAGCGATCGATCCCAGTTCTGAAAAAAGTCGAGGAAGCATTTTAGGTGACAAGACAAGGATGGAAAAACTTGCTGCAAATGAGAATGCATTTATCCGTCCTAGTCCAGCATCAGACGCATTAGGAGGCGTAGCTCGCAAAACAAGAGAAAGCATTATCCTGTGTGAAGCTGCCGGTTATGACTATATCATAGTAGAAACGGTTGGAGTGGGACAATCGGAAATCGCTGTACATTCAATGGTAGATTTCTTTTTACTTTTACTTCTGCCTGGAGCTGGTGATGAGTTACAAGGAATAAAAAGGGGTATTGTTGAAATGGCTGATATGATCGCTATCAATAAAGCGGATGGTGATAAATTGAATGCCGCTAAAAAGGCGAAAATTGAGTATAAAAATGCGCTTCACCTCTACCCTCCTAACGAAAAAGGATGGGATGTGCCGGTTAATTTATGTTCCGCTCTTCATTCTAAAGGTATAACGGAGATAATTGAAGTTTTAGACCATTATCTACGATCGATGAAGGAAAATTTACAATTCGATCAATTAAGAGAAAAACAAAACCAATATTGGTTGATTGAAAGTCTTAATGAAAGTCTACAATTCGATTTTTTTAATCATCCGGAAATAGTAAAGCGATTAAAAAAGTATAAAGCGGATGTTTCTTTAGGAAGTATGAGTCCGTTTAAAGCAGCTGAAGAATTAATTAAGATCTTTAAAAATTAAAAAACAATGGCGTCGAGAGTTCCCGATAAGAATAAAAATGAAGATCAGATGAAATTACTGATCTCCCGATTACAACATCGACTTGATAAAATAAGTGAAGGCGGTGGGAAAGTTAAAGTTGAAAAGGAACATAAAAAAGGCAAGTTAACAGCCCGAGAACGGGTTAATTATCTTTTAGATAATCACGAGGATGCTATTGAAATTGGTGCTATTGCAGGCTACAAAATGTACGAAGAATACGGAGGATGTCCAGCTGGGGGAGTAATTGTAGTTATGGGAATGGTTTCGGGAAGAATGTGCATAGTCGTAGCCAACGATGCAACTGTTAAGGCAGGAGCCTGGTTTCCAATAACAGGAAAAAAGAATTTAAGAGCGCAAGAAATTGCATTGGAAAATAAAATACCGATCATCTATCTGGTCGACAGTGCAGGTGTCTTTTTACCTATACAGGATGAGATCTTTCCAGATAAAGAACACTTTGGCAGAATCTTTAGAAATAATGCCATCTTAAGTAGTAAAGGTATTCCTCAGATCGCCGCAGTTATGGGATCTTGTGTAGCTGGTGGAGCCTACTTACCCATAATGAGCGATGAATCTATTATCGTAGATAAAACAGGGAGTATCTTTCTTGCCGGTTCTTATTTAGTAAAAGCTGCTATTGGGGAAGAAATTGATAATGAGACTTTGGGTGGAGCAACTACGCAAACAGAGATCTCCGGTATAATCGATTACAAGGCAAGTGACGATAAAAATGCATTAGATACTATTAAAGATCTGGTCGACAAGATCGGTGAACCAACGTTAGCAGGTTATTCACGTAAAGACACCATTCTTCCGAAGAAAGAAGAAAAGGATATCTATTCTATTATTCCGGACGACCGCAGTAAGCCGTATAATATGTACGAGATCATCGATCGTTTGATTGATGGATCGAAACTAACCGAGTATAAAGCGGGTTATGGAAAAAGTATTATTTGTGGCTATGGCCGCATTGATGGCTGGTCGGTAGGTATCGTTGCAAACCAGCGAAGTTTGGTTAAAACCAAAACCGGTGAAATGCGCTTTGGAGGTGTTATTTATTCAGATTCGGCAGATAAGGCAGCTCGCTTTATCATGAATTGCAATCAGAAAAACATCCCGCTGGTCTTTCTTCAGGATGTAACAGGCTTTATGGTGGGATCAAGATCAGAGCAAGGTGGAATTATTAAAGATGGTGCGAAAATGGTTAATGCTGTAAGTAATTCAGTGGTTCCAAAGTTTACTATCATTATTGGTAATAGTTATGGCGCTGGAAATTACGCAATGTGTGGTAAAGCATATGACCCCAGACTGATCGTTGGTTGGCCAACAGCTCAGGTTGCCGTAATGGGCGGTGAACAAGCGGCTAAAGTGCTTTTACAAATTGAGGTAAGTCGTTTGAAAGCAAAAGGTGAAGTGATCAATCCAAAAAGAGAGAAGGAATTATTAGATGAAATAAAAAGCAGGTACAAAGAGCAAACTTCTCCCTATTATGCCGCAGCTCGTTTGTGGTTAGATGCCATCATTGATCCGCTTGAAACTCGAAAATGGATATCAACAGGTATAGAAGCTGCAAATCATTCTCCTGCTGAAAACAAATTCAACCCGGGAGTCATTCAAACTTAAGAATAATCTATAGTTAATATCATTATTATAATGAGATAAAAAGCCCTTTTTTATTTATTACAAATGGCTATATTTACCCAATAAGATTAAAATAATTATACAGAATTATGAAAAGAGAATTACTCCTTTCCCTTTTTCTAGTAACAAGTTTAGGCTTCCTTGCTGCTTGTTCTAATGGAACTTCAGAAAATGATAAAACTGAAGAAGCAGAAATGCAGGTTCAAGAAGATATGGCTATAGAAGATGATGGTTTTGATTTTTTCTTACCCTCCTCTATGCAAATCGCTCACATTTTAAAAAAATCAGGCGTAATTTACGTTGATGGTTTGACCAATGACCCTAAAAAACATAGTCAGTACCAAACAAGATCTAAAAGATTATTAAACTTAGGTGTTTACACTGGCGATCTCGCTTATTGCGTACTTAACTCTCAAAACGAGACTGCATTAAAGTATGTTACTGCATTAAAAAGTTTAGGAAATGACCTTGATCTTGCAGAAGTTTATCACTCTGCTGATGCACTTGATAAGATTGAAGGGACTATGAGTAATCAAGACTCTCTTGTTGCTTTTATAATTGAGACTCAGGAAAAACTAAATGATTATGCTCATACCAATCATCAATTATCATTATTGCTTGAAACGTTTACCGGTGCATGGGTCGAGACAATGTATATCGCAGCAAATGCAGAGAACACACATCCCGAGTTCATTACAAAGAGACTAGCTGAACAAATAGGAATACTTGACAACCTGATCGCAGGTCTCGAAATGACCGAGAGTAATAATCAAGAATTAGCGAATGTAATCGATCAATTAAAAGATTTTCAATCGTCTATGCCTGTTTATTCAGATGATTTTAACAATCAACTAACAAGCGAAGAATTCGAAGTGCTTAAGCAAAAAATAACTTCCATTCGTAATAACATTACTAATAGCTAGATCATGATTAAAAAATCCATCAACATACTATTAATACTAGGTGTACTTTTTTCTTTATCAGCTTTTCAAACGGATAACCCTGCTGAATGTGATGTTGAAGAAGCGTTAAAAAGTTGTAAAAAAGAACTTTCTCCCTTTTCATTTCAGGATAGAAAAACCATCACTTTTAATTATTCCGAAGAGGCACAGTTAAAAGAATATGATATTCAATTGTATGAAGGAGAAGAGTATCGATTGATTTTCAACCGTGCATACGCTCCTGGAATCGAGTTTGAAGTCTATAACAAAGCCGAAGGGAAAAAGAATAGAATCCTTCTTTATTCGTCTGCTAAAGGCGAAAGTGGAGAATCTATGTTAACTTTTGAGCCGATTACCATTCCACACATTTACGTTGATGTTGTTATTCCTGAAGGAGTTACAGACAGAAAGCAAGGTTGTGTTACGATGATGGTTGGATATGAATTAGTATTTATCGACTAATACACTCAATCAACTCTCTTATTTTTTACTTTTGCAGTCTAATTTATAGACCATGATAGATATTACCCTTCCCGACGGTTCGGTAAAACAATTTGAAAAAGGTGTTACTTCACATGAAATAGCACTTTCTATTTCAGAGGGTTTAGCCCGAAATGTACTTTCAGCTAAAATTAATGGCGAAGTATGGGATTCTTCCCGACCGATAAATGATAATTCAAGTATTCAGTTACTAACGTGGAATGACCTTGATGGAAAATCAACCTTTTGGCATTCTTCTGCTCATTTAATGGCAGAGGCCATGGAATTTTTCTATCCTGGAATAAAATTAGCGATCGGGCCTCCAATCGAAAACGGTTTTTATTATGATATTGATTTTGGAGATTATCAGTTTACCGACAAGGATTTTAAAAAGGTAGAGGATAAAATAATAGAACTTGCTCGTCAGTCTAATTCTTACGAAAGAAAAGAGGTGAGTAAAGCCGATTCATTGTCTTACTTTGAAGAAAAAGGAGATGAATATAAATTGGAGCTGATCTCAGAATTAGAAGACGGAAGCATTACATTCTATTCTCAAGGTAATTTTACAGATTTATGTCGAGGGCCTCACATTCCTCATACCGGGTTTATAAAAGCGGTTAAACTAATGAATATCGCGGGAGCCTATTGGCGAGGTGATGAAAAGAGAAAACAACTTACGCGTGTTTATGGAATAACCTTTCCGAAGGCGAAGGAATTAAAACAATACCTCCACCTATTAGAAGAAGCTAAAAAACGCGACCATAGGAAGCTTGGAAAAGAAATGGGTTTATTTACTTTTTCTGAGAAAGTTGGCCTTGGGCTACCATTATGGTTACCAAAGGGTGCTGCATTGCGCGATCGTTTGATCGAGTTTATGAAAACTGCCCAAATGAAATCAGGTTATTTGCAAGTTTCTACTCCACATATTGGTCATAAAAACCTTTATGTGACTTCCGGTCACTATGAGAAATATGGTGCAGATTCATTTCAGCCTATCAAAACTCCACATGAAAATGAAGAGTTTTTGTTGAAACCAATGAATTGCCCACATCACTGTGAAATATATAAGGCCGAGCCGAAATCATATAAAGATCTTCCATTGCGTTATGCTGAATTTGGGACTGTTTATAGATATGAGCAACACGGAGAATTGCACGGATTAACTCGTGTTAGAGGATTTACACAAGATGATGCGCATATTTTTTGTACTCCAGACCAGGTGAAAGAAGAATTTGTAAAAGTGATCGATCTTGTTTTATATGTATTTAGATCACTAGGTTTTGAAGATTACAAGGCACAAGTATCACTAAGGGATCCTGAAAATAAGGAGAAATACATAGGAAGTGATGAAAACTGGGAATTAGCAGAACGACAAATTCAGGAAGCGGCAGATGAACGAGGTTTAGATACTGTGGTTGAAATTGGCGAAGCTGCCTTTTACGGTCCGAAGTTAGATTTCATGGTAAAGGATGCTTTGGGTCGTTCTTGGCAATTAGGAACGATACAGGTAGATTATACTTTACCAGAACGGTTTGAATTAGAATATGTTGGTAGTGATAATCAAAAACATCGCCCAGTAATGATACACCGAGCTCCATTTGGATCTCTTGAGCGTTTTCTGGCAGTTTTAATAGAACATACAGAAGGAAAATTTCCACTTTGGTTAAATCCTGAGCAAATAATCGTTTTACCTATCTCAGATAAGTACAACGATTATGCACAAAAAGTTTTAAATCAACTAAATAATTACGATATTCGCGGCCGAATTGATGACCGGAATGAGAAAATCGGTAAAAAAATTCGAGAGGCAGAATTGAATAAGATCACCTATATGTTGATTGTTGGGGAGAAGGAAGTTGAGACAGACACTGTAGCAGCAAGAAGACAAGGACAAGGAAATATAGGTGAATTTACTATTGATGGTTTTGCTGAATTAATAAAAGAAGAGATTCGTAAAGAATTGAATAAAAAGGAGGATTAGTCATAGCTAAAAGAATGCAAAGGGGTCGTAGACCCATACAGAGAGGACCTGAGCACGTTATTAACGAGTTAATACGGGCTCCAGAAGTCAGAATCGTTGGAGATAAAATTGAATCCAGGGTATTATCTATTCGTGAAGCTATTGATCTAGCTAATGAATTAGACCTTGATCTAGTGGAGATCTCTCCGAAAGCAAACCCACCGGTTTGTAAAATAATAGACTACAAAAAGTTTCTCTACGAGCAGAAAAAGAAACAGAAAGAACTTAAGTCAAAGCAAAGTAAAGTAGTTGTAAAAGAAATCCGATTCGGTCCAAATACCGATGACCATGATTTCAACTTCAAATTAAACCACGCATTAAAGTTCTTAGGTGAAGGCTTTAAAGTTAAAGCTTATGTTTTCTTTAAAGGTCGTACCATTGTATTCAAAGAAAGAGGGGAAATCCTATTGTTACGATTTGCTCAGAAAGTAGAGGAGTTTGGAATAATCGAACAATTACCAAAGTTAGAAGGTAAGCGTATGATTATGATGATCAACCCGAAGAAAAAGAAATAATACACATATAAATAGAAAGGTCATGCCTAAAATGAAAACAGTTGCCTCAGCGAAAAAACGGTTCAAGTTGACCGCTTCAGGCAAAATCAAAAGAAAGCACGCCTTCAAAAGTCATATTTTGACAAAGAAGACGAAGAAGCAGAAGCGTAATTTAACGAAGGCCGGATTGGTGCACAAGCACAATGAAGCTCAAGTTAAAAAAATGCTTTGCATCTAAATTAAAATTAACAAGGTGGTTTAACCAAGTAATTTGTTTTAAGATTCGATAAGAACGCAGATTACTAAAAACGAGAAAGAAAATGCCAAGATCAGTAAACGTAGTAGCTTCAAGGACAAGAAGAAAAAAGATCATGAAGCAGACCAAAGGTTACTTTGGTGCTAGAAAAAACGTATGGACTGTAGCAAAGAATGCTTATGAGAAAGGGCTTACTTATGCGTACAGAGACCGTAGAGCTAAAAAACGTACATTCAGAAGTTTATGGATTCAGCGTATCAATGCTGGAGTTCGTGAATTCGACATGTCGTACTCAGAATTTATGGGTAAAATAAAAGCGAATAACATCGATCTAAATCGAAAAGTTTTAGCTGACTTAGCCATGAATCATCCTGCAGCATTTGCGGAGATCGTAAAGAAAGTGAAATAAGACTATTTTATTTTATAGTTGAAAGACCGGTTTATGCCGGTCTTTTTTTGTGCTATTTTTGAATGGGAATGAAAAAGAAGAAAGGGATTGATAATAAAGCCGAAGAAAGTTAACTTTAAACAATTAACTAATGTGACAAGGTATATAAACGTCATAGTACGTTTACCCCGCCGTTGTTAACCACAAATATAAATTCAGAACCTATTAATTGGATGGTAATGACTTTTGTGGGAGTTGATCTATTAAAAGAATAATTTAAACATTTAAAAGAAAATACTATGCCAAATGAATTTGAGAAAGGAAAAATATTTTCCTACAACAAGAGTATTACTTATGCAGAAAAAGCTGTTGTAAGTAAACACATCTTAAAAAAAGAAACGGGAAACATCTCATTATTTGCTTTTGATAAAGACGAAGGATTAAGTGAACATACAACACCTTTTGATGCCGTAGTTTTTATAGTTGATGGTAAAGCTGATATAAAAATAGATGGAGTTTCCAATATTCTTGAAGGAGGCGAAAGCATAATAATGCCGGCAAATGTTCCTCACGCATTAATTGCGGTCGAGAAATTTAAAATGGTATTAACAATGTTAAAGAGCAAATAATAAAATTACTTTGCTTTAGAAAGTGGACATATGCTGTTTATGATCAATGTCAAGAAGGTGTACAAAAAATACTTGATGAATTTAATGAATAATATCAGTGGCTAACAAATAATAAAACCAATGCTTACTTTGGTTTCAACAATAAGAACTAAACTGAAAACAAAAACTCAACGTGTATACAAGAGCAGTGAGAGCACTGTTTTTATATAAACGTCGGGCAACATTAAAATGAAGATTATTAAATACATCATATTCCTACTAACCGTAATTTCAATTACATCATGTGGAACAGCTAATAAAGGAACGACAGATAAGGAGATAATTAAATTTAAAGTGGAATACAACGGTGCATTAAAAAACATGATGCACAAAGGAGATATATCTGCAAAAGCTAATTTAAAAGATTTTGGAAGTTCTGAACATTTTTACGCATTGGGTGCGCTTGAAAACCTGAAAGGTGAAGTTCAAATATTTGACAGTAAGCCATTCAACACAATGGTTGTTGACAGTGCTCTATCCTTTGACAACTCATTTAATAAAAAAGCAACGCTTCTTGTATATGCGTCAATTAACAAATGGAAATCAATTAATATCCCTGATAATGTTGTGACCTATGAGCAATTAGAAAGTTATATAGAACAAACTGCAGAGGAAAACCAAATACAAATTGACGAACCTTTCCCTTTTTTAATAGAAGGTACACCTAAGTCATTTGACTGGCACGTAATCAACTGGAAAGATGGGGATATCGAGCATTCTCATGATAAACACATAAGTTCTGGACTTAACGGAACAATAGAGAATAGACAAGTAGAAATGTTAGGGTTCTACTCCGATTCACATCATGCAATTTTTACTCATCATACAACCAACATGCATATACATGTAAAAACAGTTGACAACAAAATAGCTGGACATGTTGACGATTTGACCTTAGGACAAGAAATGATTCTAAAATTGCCTGACACAAAATAAAAACGATTGCCCAACAATGGCTATAAAGCATAGGCCTAACCAACCAAACCGTTCCTTCACTTCATAACCAGGACGTTGTACGAAATTAAATACAAATGAGATACTTTTTTATTTTATTTTTGACTCTTCTCCTATCAATAAGTGGATGTGAAGAACCTGAATACATTTATTGCAGAGCCAAGGTTACTAAAGTTCAACAGCGAGCTTTTGCTAATGGTTATTATAAATGGAGAGTCTATTATGATTTTGAATATAATGGCTCAAAATATTCTCATAGCGACAAGCCAAATTATATTGCATATATATATGAGCCTCAATATTCAGTTGGAGATAGCACATTAATAATTCTAAATCTTGATGATATGGAGGATAGTAGAATTATTGAAAGAATCAGAAGTTATAATTAAAGAATAACTGCATACAACATCAGTAGTCGTTGCACTAGCCCTTCAAAAGAGTAAACTTAGACTACAATCCTTTTAACAATCCCCTGATCTCAGCTGAAGATGGATCATACTGCAAGGCTCTCTCATAATAAACCTTCGCTTCTTTTATCTTTCCCATCTTTACATATACCGTTCCCAGCAATAGACTCGAATCATAATCAAAGGGGTAGAGTTGCAATACTTTTACAAGGTTTTTCTCCGCATTAAGCCAGTCACCACGCAGATAATACATATAAGCAACTTTATAATTTACTGCTGTATTATTTGGATCTATCAACTTCAAACACTCCACGTAAAGACCCGTTAATATCAACAAATATAGTTTCAAAAGAATTAACAAGTTTTGCAGCTTCTTAGCAAAGAATCAATCAAAAGAATAAACAAAACTTTAATATGCGCTGTTTTTTTTTTAGATAGTTCTTCTAAGGGTTTCCGAAGGTAATTCTCCAAAAAAACTTTTATAATCTTTATAAAATTGTCCCATATGCCAAAACCCGCTTGCTCTCGCAATGTTTGAAATCGAGCTAATATCGTTTTCTTCGATTAATGCATGATAGGCATGATTTAAGGTTAAAACCTTCATAAACCTTTTAGTCCCTTTGCCGAATCTATTTTTAAATGCATAAAGAAGTGTTCGTTCACTTACTTTTAAATGAGAGGCAATATCTAATACTGAAATTGGCTCGGTTAAATGTTGCATAACGTAATATTCGGCATCTTGAAGCAATTTTAACCTTTTCTTACCACTTACTTTAGTCGTAGTACTACTGGAGTTTTTTAATAATAACAGAAAGTCATGGGTGAGTTTATTAATAATTTTTAATTCTGTATTATATGCAGAATTCTGATTGCGTTTATTAAGCTCTTTTAAAATAGATTGTTTTAGCTGAGACCACAAGGAGTCTTTTGTCTCAAATAACTCGTTTGTTTTAAGTGAATGATAAAAGGCTTCCAAGTTCATTCTTTTTGCTATTTCTTCTAAGAAAACCTCTGAAACTGAAAACACCATTACTTCAAAATTTGCCGCACTCACTGTATTAATTTTCGAGCCAGGCGAATAAATAACAACTGAATAGGGTTGCACTTTATAATTTCTCCAATATATTTTTTTTTCATTTAATAAAGCAAAAGTCCATACTCCTTTTGGTGAAACTCCTTCTTGCTTTACTGCCAAATTAAATTTTACATGTCCAAATTGAAAACTATCAGTAATGTACTGATTAAAGCTAGTCGAAAACTTACCAGGCTCTAATTGTATACAATCGAGATCCCATTTACGAGCCATGGAATTGAAAGTATGTAGATCTATATCTGAATAAGAAATTATATCCTTCTCCTTTTTTTGTTCCATTTTATCAATTGATGGTTTTTTATCTAAGGTGATAATTATTTTACTACTCTTTTTAGGTTTAGTAGATTAAAGGAAGCTTTCAATTTAGCATAAAGATATTAAAAGTTGCGGTTTTTTGATATACGCTCATAGTACATTACTCTATTTTTGAAAATTATCCAACTAATTTATTTTATGAAAGATTTAAGAACTACAGTTTTAATAGGAATTTTCCTCTTAGGATTAATTCCTCTTCAAGGGCAAGAAAAACAAACCCCTTCTTCAAAAGAAGATATTCAAAATGGCTTTTCAGGTGGTGTACCAATGGGCAGATGGAAGGAAGGATTACTATTTGAAGGAATCAGACCTATGCCTTGGCTTAAAAGTTCTGCAAACTGGTATCCTGGTACTGAAGAGGTACAACCGAATGAGATTAGAGTCACTTTTATGGGTACTTCCCCTTCAATCAGACCGGGACAAATGAATACTTCTATCTATGTTGAATTAGGTAATGGAGATAATTTTGTTTTTGATATTGGTGAAGGTTCTGTGGCAAACTACGTTGCTGCGAATGTTGCTTTAAATCAAATTAAACACGTTTTTATAACCCATTTACACGTAGATCATTTTGGTGCATTGCCATACCTATGGATGTTTGGTACCTGGGCAGGTGGCTGGCATGAGCCATTAACTGTACATGGACCTTCTGGAAGGACTCCAGAATATGGTACAAAAACGATGGTTGAAGGAATGAAAATGATGTTAGGGTGGCATAGGGATGCTTTTAGTGTTTTTCCCGTAGGAAAAGGTCATGATATTAAAGTAAATGAATTTGATTTCCGTGATAATGGAGGTGTTGTTTATGAAGAAAATGGAGTTAAAGTAATTCACTGGCAGCGTTCACATGCAAAAGATGGCGCTTCTGGCTACAAATTAACATGGAATGGGATGTCTGTTGTATGGACTGGTGATGGCCGCCCGAGTGAATTAGATTTGATATATGCAAAAGGAGCAGATCTTTATATTACTGAGTTACAACAAGAGGTAATAGAAATTAGCTCTGGTGTACAAGGAGTTCCGCCATTTTTAGGAAGGTATACGACTGATACACATCATACACCAGGTTATGCTTCTGGATATCTTGCCAACCAAATTCAGCCAAGATTGTTTATGACAACTCATATGAGTTTTGACCCCTACCTAAACGAAGAAACGGTTGCTGAAGTTCGTTATCATTGGAAAGGGCCCTACCATTTTGGGGCACCAGATGGTATTGTTGTAAACATGACTAAAGATGCTATTTGGGTACGTGAAGGTATATTGCCAGATTTTCCAAACAACCGGTCTCCTCAATTTAATTTTGATTGTGGACAATTACACGTTCCTCTTCCTACAACAAGTCGTGAAGAAATACAAGAACCTTTTGTAAGAGAGCAAGAAATTGATCCAGATTTATATTACCCAGAAGGTTATAAACCAGAATTATTGCAAGAATGGCCTGTTGAAAGTGATTTGATCGTGCCTTTAGAAGACCTACCGGAAACGATGAAGAAAAATATGGGTGCGGCTTGGCGACTTAAGAATAAAAATCAAAAAATTCTTGAGGAACAAAAAAAAGAAGAGGAAGAGAAGGAAAAATAATTAATAAATAATAATTAATAGATCTTATGAATAAACTAAAAATCATTTTTACAATTGGAGTTTTCCTTATGGGATTGGCTTCAGTGAAAGCACAAGAAAAAATTGTGCATGATGCAGATTACTACATTCTTAAAGCCCAACATGGCGAAGAATGGAAAAAGCAAGACAAAGAAATTCAAAAGAAACTCGCAGCTCTTGAAAAGAAACACGGAAGGAAACCCAATATCATTCACATTATGTGGGACGATAGTGGTGTTGGAGAAGTTGGGATACCTGCATTACAGGCAAATAGGGGTTTTAAAACGCCTAACATGAATACATTTGCGGCAGAAGGTCAATACTACTCACGTATGTACACAGAACCATCGTGCACCCCTACAAGAGCGGCTTTCCAAACAGGGCGTCTTGCAGTAAGAAGCGGAATGTACACGGTAAGTTTCCCATACGAATATGGTGGAATGAGTGAAGACGAAACTACCATTGCTGAAGTATTAAGCCAAGCAGGTTATGCAACCGCATTTTATGGCAAAGGACACCTGGGTGATATAGAACAAAGTTATATGACTAATATGGGTTATGATGAGGCGCTTTGGTCTCCTTATAATCAAGTACCAAGTATGTATGTGGCTCGTGGTGATTTGGGCCCAATGTTCCCAACTTCAGTTATGCCAGAATTATATCCAAATGACCCTTACGATATGGATCCGGGATGGAGACCAATGGGTTATGTTTGGGCATTAGAAGGTACTAAAAACGGCCCTGTTCGCGAATGGGGCACACCACCTAATGAAGCTGACTATCATGCCATTGAAGCAGAGTGTCAGAAACGTACGCTAGACTTTATTAAGAAAAGTGTAAAAGCAGAAAAACCATTCTTTATTTCTTACCAACCAGTTGCGGCAAGCTTTTTAGGTAATCCACCAGGTACTCCCAGATTTTCTGTTTCTTCGGGTATGCTACAGGAATTTCTAGTATCATTTGATGCATGGATACCTACATTAATGCAAACTCTTAAAGATGAGGGTATCGATGAAAATACATTGGTTATTATGATGGCAGACAATGGTCCGATGTCTCATAATGGTCCTGATGGAATGGTTGAAAATATTTATAGAGGAGGTAAAGGTGACTTTACTGAAGGTGGCGTTAGAGCTGCTTGTTTTATGCGTTGGCCTGGAGTTATGGCTCCAAACCAAATTGTGGGTGATATTATTCATGTAACTGATTTATTTACCACATTTGCTACCATAGGTGGAGCAACACAGTATATTCCTACAGAACGTATTATTGATGGAATTGACCAAACTGCTGTTATCTTTAATGGTGATACGTACAGCCGTAGAGACTATGTACATATTTACACAGGTGATATTTTAGCTGCGCAAGTAAAAGGTCGTTTCAAGCGTCATTGGG
>JAUVAY010000078.1 GCA_030591505.1 Flavobacteriales bacterium
CTTCAAGCAACAGTTCTTGAGTTTCCACATCCTGAATCTAAAGAAATTATGCATTTTGAACTTGATCTTCCTGAGAGTTTTACTAAGGCAATTGCTATTTTGGAAGAGTATTAAAAGGGTTCTCGCAAAGCCGCAAAGGCGCAGTAAAAAAGTGAGTAGTAGACGCAAAGTTTATTAATGTTTCTCGCAGAGGCGCGAAGTCGCTAATAAAAAGAAGGAGTAATAGACGCAAAGTTTATTAATGTTTCTATCTGACAAGCGGGTTTACGAGGTACTAAACTGCCTTCCATATCCATAAACAACTACACCTTAGCGGCTTACCCTTTTAGTTGCGCCTTCCACCACTCCTTACTTTTGCGCCTTAGCGGCTTTGCGAGAAATTAGTAGATGTTTCAATCATGATGATAAGGCAAATTACGCAGAATACTAAAGGCCCTATACAACTGTTCTAGAAATAACAAGCGAATCATCTGATGGGTAAAGGTCATCTTCGAAAGCGAGATCTTACCTTGAGCCCGCTGATACATCCCTTGTGAAAATCCATAAGGACCCCCAATTAAGAATACAAGGTTTGAAGTAGACTCGATCATCTTTTTATCTAAAAACTCAGAAAATTTACGTGAGGTGAACTCCTTTCCATTCTCATCTAATAAAAAAAGCGCATCGGTAGATTGAATATTTTTAAGAAAAAGGGCTTCCTCCATTTTAAGTAATTGCTCTTTTTGAAGGTTTTTACGATTTTTAACTTCAGGCAATTCAACCCAGTCTAGCTTTATAAAATGCTTCAAACGCTTTTGAAACTCATTCATACCTGTAAGCAAATAAGAATCACTCGTTTTGGCAATACATAAAACCGTAATCTTCATTTGTATCAGGTTTTCTGTTTCTTCTTTTTAGCCGCAGGGAAAAGAACATTATTAAGAATAAGACGGTAGCCAGGAGAATTGGGAAATAAATTAAGGTCTGTAGGTGGATCTCCAACTAAGTGTTGATAATCCTCAGGATCGTGCCCACCATAGAAGGTCCAATGTCCTTGTCCGAAATTTCCATGAATATAACGAGCGGTACCATAAGCCTTCGACTCTCCAAGAATCAAAACATCAGATTTAATAAATTGTTTTTTAAATGAAGTTGTTTGTCCCATAAAACTCTTCAAAACAAGCTGATGGTTTTGGGTAAGCATAGTAGGAATAACATCCCACTTAGCTGAAAATTCAAAAAGTGTAAAGAAATCTTGAGTTTGTGGAATCTTAGCATGGATAGAAGTTGCATCAATATCCGAAAACTCATACACCATCGGATTCTTCTCCAGGTGAAAATCCTTAAAAGCAAAAGTTCTTGTAAAATCTAATTTACTTTGCGCCATAGGATCTGCAGGATCTCCATCAAACATTGATTCACAGATATCGGTAGAATGGGCTGAAAGGGCAATGTCATAGCTGTCCGTACCTGAACACATTGTAAATAAAAATCCTCCTCCAGCTACAAATTCTCGAATGGTAGAAACAACCTGAAGCTTTAATTCCGATACTTTATTAAAACCTAAGGAAGTGGCTAATCCTTCTAATTCTCTTACTTGATCCTGATACCAAGGAGCATTCCTATAGCGCCCATAGAATTTTCCATATTGCCCGGTAAAATCCTCGTGATGCAAATGAAGCCAATCGTAAAGTGGAAGCTTTCCACTTATAACATCTTCATCATAAATTATATCATAAGGAATTTCGGCATAAGTCATAACAAGCGTTACGGCGTCGTCCCATGGTAATTTATTCTTAGGTGAATAAACGGCGATCTTAGGTACCTTCTCAAGTTTTACCGATTCTTGATTGACTTCCGGATCAGCAATTTCGCTTAAGATCAGGTTTGCTCTTGCATCGGCAATTATTTCATATGATACACCCCGTATGATACATTCCTCTTCTATCGTATCGTAGTTCTTTATCATAAACGAACCGCCACGATAATTTAAAAGCCAATATACTTCTACATCATTCTGAAGCACCCAATAGGCAATTCCATAGGACTTTAAATGATTGGATTGCAACTCATCCATAGGAATCATTATCCAAGTAGCCCATGATGAGATCGTGAAGGATAAAGAAAATACAAGAAAAAGAAAAAGTCGTTTACTAGAATGGAGTATCCTCGTCAGGTTTTTTCTCATTGAAAGAATCATTACTATCGTCTTCATATTCATCCATTCGGGATTGTACAGTGATTGCTCCACTATCGAAGCCTTGGTTAGGTTGCATAAGAGCACCAAGGTTCGAACTTTCTCCATCCACAAATTTGGCATAATCTTTTATGAAACGCAATTTTACCTGTCCTGTTGAACCATTTCTATGTTTTGAAATAATAATTTCCGTTTCATCTTCAATATTATTTCCTTCTTCATCTACCGTAATACCATAATAGGCAGGACGATACACAAAGGCAACAATATCGGCATCCTGCTCAATCGAACCTGATTCACGAAGGTCGGAAAGCATTGGTCGCTTATCTCCTCCCCTAGTTTCTACAGAACGTGACAACTGAGAAAGCGCAATTATTGGAATGCTTAATTCCTTGGCAACTTCTTTGATCGACCTTGAAATATTAGCGATCTCTTGTTCTCTGTTTCCTGCACTCGTTCCTCCTTTCATCAACTGTAAATAGTCGATTACTGCCATTTGAATATCGTGCTGTTGTTTTAGTCGACGACATTTTGAACGAAATTCGAAAACAGATAAGGCTGGTGTATCATCAATAAATAGTGGTGCTGCAGTCAATTCACCAATTCTTGAATGCAATTGTTCGTATTCATAATCCTCTAATTGACCACGCATTATTTTATCACCTGCAATTCCTGTTTCTGCAGAGATCAAACGATTAACCAACTGAATGGATGACATCTCTAGAGAGAAAAAGGCTACTCCTTTTTTGAAATCAAGTGCTGCATTACGAGCGATGGATAATACCAGTGCTGTTTTACCCATTGAAGGACGTGCAGCAATAATTATCATATCTGATTTTTGAAATCCTCCGGTAATCCTGTCCAAGGATGTAAACCCTGATGGAACACCTGAAACCCCTTCTTTATTCTCGTGTTTGGCCTCTAATTCTTCAATCGCCTGATGAATAACACTATCAACCTTTTCATAGTTCTTACGAATATTTCCTTCGGCTACTTCAAAGAGTTTTTGTTCTGCATCATCCAGAATATCAAATACATCTACTGTTTCATCATAGGATTCTCTGATGATATCCGAGGAAATTCTTATCAACTCACGCTGAATGAACTTTTGAGCAATTATCCTTGAGTGATATTGAATATTCGCTGCACTCGCAACTCTATTTGTAAGTTGAGAAATATAAAATGGTCCACCAACAAAATCCAGGTCGCCCTTCTTCTGAAGTCGCTTTGTAACAGTAAGAATATCTATCGGTTCCGAATTAGCGAATAAGTCAGATATTGCTTCAAATATCTTTTGGTGACTCTCTTTATAAAAAGATTCCGGTTTAAGAATATCAATGGATTCATTAACTGAGTTTTTTTCGAGCATAATTGCGCCCAACACAGCTTCTTCAAGATCCACGGCCTGAGGAGGTAACTTCCCTCCATCTACCATTTGGCCCTTCGTAAATTGCGAAGTTCGGGTTTTATCTCTCGTGAATCCAGCTGATTTTTCCATCAAGCAAATATAATTATGTAAGGCATTTCACTGCTTTGAAATGAGATTTAATTCGAAAAAAGTTATTAAAGTAAGTTTTGAACAATTGTTCATTATGTTACTTTTGACTGACAATCAAATTATTACATGATAAACATTCGACTTCTCATTCTTTTTCTCCTATCAAGTTACGGATTCTTTTCCATTTCATGTAAGAAAGATAGTGATACTTCTCCTCCACAAATAGAAGCTTTGCTACCGGCAGTTCATTCCATCCACAATACTTTTGACACGATAAATGTGAAGGCGAATATTATAGATGACCAGGAACTCACCTTTGTTTCAGTGGAGTTATTGAATGCAGATCTCATCTCCGTTGTTACTCCTTATAGCAAGACTCTTTCGACAAAGGAATACAGGCTTAATGCGTCTATAATTGTAGATAATATTCAGCTTACATCTGGCATTCATTATATCCTTATTACGGCAAAGGACAAAGAAAATACCACCCGAAGTTTTACTGAAGTGGTAGTAAACGGACTCCCAATAGAAACGCGTGGATATGTAACTTTTGAGAATATATTTACACAATTTGAAGTCCACCGCTATTTTAATGGAAGTGATTCTATTCTATATCAATCTCAAGGGGAGGTCGTAGGTGGAGTTGTTGACAGTTATCATCAGCAGTTGGGGGTTTTACGAGGTCCTGATGGTCCATTTGAAACGCATCCTTTATTTCCTTTTATTAATGAATGGGAAGTTGGGAATATTCATGGAGGAATTTCTTTTTGCCGTGGGCAAGCAGATAAATTGTTTATTCAATTAGGATTTACTGATCAGATCTTATCCTTTTATCAGGGTGAAGGGGCTTTAAAAAGAAATTTCACTTCCGACATCAATCATAAACCACTTTATTCATTGGATCACGATGAAAATATAATTGTCTGGCAAAAGGCTCCGGGACAAGGATCCGATAGGTTAGAAGTGTTTTTTCCGAGTGGGGCCTTAAAACAGATAACATCTTATAACCATACTGTAGTTGACTTGGAGATCAAGGATGAAAATAAAATATTTGTGATATCCAATGATGAGAATGACGCACATTACGATATTTATAACCTAGAAAACGGTGAGATCCAGGAGCTGATGATCGCTGGAGAACATTTTAAAAGTGCTTGTACGGATAATATTGGCCGACTATATATTGCGGGCATGAATGGCGTTTATCGATACGATCCTATCAGTTTGCAACTAGCTACTATTTTATCAATAAGTGCAAATAAATTGGAATGGGATCTTAATTTAGATTTATTGATCGCTAGCACTGATGATCAACTTATTGTTTTTAATTCCCTGGGCATGGAACTAGAAAGTTACACTTTGACTGGGGAGAGTGTTGAGTTAGGGGTTTGGTATTCGAAGTAGGTTGGAAGCATGAAGCACGAAGTTGGAAGCGCGGAAAAATATTTCTCGCAAGGTCGCAAAGTCGCAATTTGATTGAGGGAGTGGAAGACGCAATCCTGTTAAAACAGGTCAATTCTATTCAGGGAAGTACATTGTGAAGTGGCTCCGAAGGAGTCCAATTATTATTGCCCGGGATGAAATCCCGGGTTCAAGAAGTACATCATCAATGAAGCGGCGAAGATTACTGTATACTGTTATGATATTGTTTTCCGAGCCGCAACGAAGAGGAGTTTTTTAATAGTAAAAAAAGAACTTATAGGCTCTATCCATACTCAGTATAATAATCAACTACTGAATTATCAGTTTTTCTTTATAGGAAACTCCATTTGAAACTATTTCCAAAATATAAACCCCAGAATTGATCATTGAAATATCTATTGAACCTTCATAAGCCTTTTCAGCAAAAACCTTTTGCCCTAGTTGATTGTATATGAATATTTCTTCTACACTACTTACACCCGAAATAAACAATTCTGTAGTGGCGGGATTAGGGTAAAATATAATAGCTTCTTTCCCTAGTAATTCTTCAAAACCAACTCCAGCACAATTCACATCAACTTCTACTTCATTATTACATCCTTCGGTGTTATTATAAATATCAACTTGCATTGGTGTCTCATTTAGTGCATTACAGATACTCAACACTGAACACTGAGACAATAACGGATTATCGCTAATAAATAACGCAGAAATCGATGTCGGGTCGATATTATCAATACCTGAAAGACTCACTAATAAGTCGTTTCCGGCAATTATTAATTCACCACCGATCGAACTTAAAAACTCTAAGCCTTCAAGATTAACTAATGATGAATTATTTGTTATTTCTAAATTTCCACCTACACTTTCCAAGCTACTTAATTGCAATGAACTTTCACTTTCAATTATGCCATCTAGCGTGCTTAAACTAGGGTTATTATTTATGACTAACTCTTGATTTACTAATGATAGACTACTAAGACCAGAAATACTCGTTAACAATGGGTTACCAGAAACTCCTCCAATATCAAGAAATCCAACAATAAATTCTATACCACTTAAGCCATCAAGGTTAGTGATATCGTTCCCTTCTATTGTTACGTTTCCATTAATAATATCACAATTGACACAATTATCAAGATAACTATCAATCTCATCCTGAGTTGAAAAAACTAAATTTTGAACTAAACCAAAGCACTCTTCTTCAAATTCAATGATACTATTACAGCCACTATTATTATTTTCAATAGTTACAACACTTGAAGGCGTGAGGTAATAGTCACAGAATGCATCTATTGAACAATTAGAAAGAACACTATTATCGATTATAATAAGTGAATCGATTGAATTTGGATTAATTCCATTTAGGCCATCAATACTTGTTAGAATTTCATTGTTATCAATTTTTATGTATTTATAAATTGATGATATATTATCTAATCCATCTAGGTTAGTTAAACTTGGGCAATCATGAATTTTAATAGAACCTCTAACTTCTACAATATTCAATAAATTACTAAGGTCAAATATACCATAACCGGAAATATCGAGGTTTCCAGCAATAATTTGACAATCACTATAATACTCCGTAAAGTCATTTAGATAAGCTTGATTAGTAATAACAAAATCATCATAATAACAATAAGCTTCACAAGCTAAATTCATCTCATCTCCAGATTCACATCCTACAGCATTGTTCTCAATAATACCACTATACAATTGACCACAAACCAATTCAATATCACAATTAGAAAGCAATGGGTTCCCAGAAATATATAAACTACTGCCATTACCAATATTCAATACATTTCTTAATCCATTGATATTAAGCAAGCTAGCGTTCTCTTTAATTCGAAAAAATCCATCTAATGTTTCTACATTCTCAAGTTCATCAATATCAATTAAACTAGCGTTCTCCACTAACTCAAAATTGCCTATAGATTCAAGATTATTAAGACCATTTAAACTTTCCAAATTAATATTCCCAGTATTTTCTAAATCAAAGTTTCCTATATTTAGATCAACTACCTTTTTTAGGTTTTCTAGGCCCTCGAGAGTAATTAAATTGTCATTATCTTGTATGTAAACACCATAAGCAGAATCAAGGCTATTTAATCCATTAAGATTAGTAAGCGCGTCCAAATTATCCAATACTAAAAAAGGTACAAATGATAAATTTTGAAGTCCATTCAAACTTTGTAATGAAGGGCAGTTCCGAAGGTACAAACGTTCCAAATTAGATATACCAGATAAACTAGAGATATTATTCAATGTTTCACAATTTGATATTTCTAAATCACCAGGTAATTGAATAATACTTTCTAACCCATTTAAATCTATTAAAGAATTACAACTATCAATGATCAACCCATAATCTCCAAGCGAATCAAGGCCTTGTAATCCGTTAATGTTTTCTAAATTGGGATTATTCGTGATATTAATCCCTCTCAAATAATTTATTTGTTCTAAGCCATCAAGAGAAAGAAGTGATTCATTTTGATATATTTGAAACAGGCGGTTTATTTCAAATTGAGGTGAAAACTCAACAATAGATTCAAGTGAATAATTATTATTTATTCGTAATTCATTCACATAACTCAAATTTTCTAATCCGGTTAAGCTATTAAGCGAATCATTATATTCAATAATACTATCCATATAATCATTACCATAACCTATCGAATCAAGATTGTTGAGTCCAATTAAATTCACTAATACGGTGTTATTACGTATTTCAAAGACCCAAGGAACTTTTTCTAAGCTCTCCAAACCATTAATGTTTTGAAGGCTTTCATTATTATACAACCTAAGTCCAGAAGCAAACTTCAAATTATTTAGACCATCCAAGCTTATTAATTGAGCGTTATTTCCAATTTGCAGGTTCCCAGTCAATATAGTATCAAGGTTATTCAACCCTTCAAGATTTATTAAGGCTTCATTTTGTGTGATTCTTAATAATCCATCAACTTGAGTAAGGCCTTCTAGTCCTGTGAGATTTTCTAAACTAGTTGTTTCAATTATATTTAGATCTCCTCCAATATGATATAGGTTATTCAGACCATCTAATCCTTCAATTGGGGAACCATAATAAACAGATAAATCTCCACCTATTTCTTGAATATAAATTAGGCTATCTAAGTTTAAAATAGATGAATTACTAATAGCTATATTTCCAAGTACCGTTATACATCCAGGGTAATCCTGAGGAAAACTATTAACTTCAGCTTGATTGGAAAAAGATATTCCTTCAGGTAAGCACGTTTGTGCGTCTACTTGAATAAATGTTAACACTATAAATAAATAGAGTAGTATCTGTTTTTTCATAATAACTAATTTTTTATCATTTATGAATACTCAATAAACAAGTAACATATTTTGATAATAATTTCCCTCAGACAATATTTCAACTATATAGATTCCCGAGTCAAGAAAGGATATATCTAATAATGTAACTTCTCCAACGCTAGCATAGAGTGCTATTCCAACTTGATTATATATAGTAATTTGATCAACTGGAGCATTTACATATGATGCAACATTTAAAATACCATCACTTGGATTAGGATATAATTGAAAAGGACTTTCACCAGCATTCATAAGATCGCACGATATGGCAACCTCAAGTTCGGTAAGACAAGAACCGTTGTTATTATTTACATAATGATCTCCAAAATAACTTAAATGAGAACAAATACTTTCAACTGAGCAATTACTTAAATTCTCGTTATCGGCGATCTCTAAATAGTTGAAACTTTGATCATAGATATTATCCAAACCAATAAGTGTAGACAAAGCATCATTATTATAAATTATAAGATCATTATCATTAATCGTATAAAGACCACTAAATCCGTATAAATTCTCTAAGGATGGATTATTCTCTATTATTAAATTTCCATTAATAGAATGTATTCCACTTAAGCTATCCACATTTTGAATTGCTTCCCCAGATATTATCAAATCACCCCATATAATGCTACAACCTTCTGTTAATAGTGGAAAATTATCAATCTCTTCTTGACTCGTAAATACCACTCCATTAGGATAGCATCCTTCACAAGACAATATCACTTCCTCAATACTATTACAATTTTCAGCATTATTATATATGAAAGCATTTTCACTTAAATAGGAAATAAAATCACATACTGGATCAATCTCACATACTGCTAATAATGGGTTATTATAGATTGTTAAATTATCAATCGAATCTGCACTCACTTGATACAAAGCACTTATATCTGAAAGGGCTTCATTACTAGTTATGTTTATGCTTCCGTTAATAAACTCTAAGTTGTTTAGTCCTTCCAAATTCTCAATAGATAGATTATTATAAAAATATAACCCTCCATGAATACTATCTATTTGAATTAATGCACTAATATCTTCTAGTTGGTTATTCCCGCTAAAACCTATTGCGCCACCAATAGTTTCAATATTTTCCAATCCATTCAAATTGTGTATTCCACCATTTTCACTTAACGAAAGATTGCCTTTTATTTCAACAAGGTTTTCTAGTCCTTCTAAATTGCTCAATGATTCTGTACCTCTAATAATTAAATCACCTCCGATAGTTGATAAATTCGCAAGAGCCTGAAGGTCATTCAAATAGGGAGCTCCAATGGAGCTGTACCCAATTTCTAACTTACCTTCTAATGAATTAATACCTTCGAGTCCATCTAAAGTTTGGAGTGCATCGTTCCTTAAGAGACTAATACTATTTACAGTTGTCAAACTTTCAAGTCCATTTAAGTTTGTCAATATATTTGAAGAAATTGTTAAGTCTCCTTCAATTTCTACTAGGTTATCAAGCCCAGACAAGCTTGTAAGGGCATCAAGTGCATCACTATACTCACCTAACATAACATTACCTTCAACCTTAACTATACTATTTAAACTATCAAGATTATTAATAATAAACATCTGTAAAAAGGTAGGGTTTTGAATAGAAAGGTCACCTTCTATTACATCGCAGTTTGGATAATTGTAATGAAAATTTGAAACGTCGTTTTGATTTGTAAATTCTATACCCCCAAGCAAACAATATCCATATTCACAAGCAGCTTCCAACTCCTCAAAACTAGAACAACCTGTAGCATTATTACTAACAGAAATAACTCCTGAAGGAGTAGCGATATAGTCACATATACTTTGGTAATCACAGGCAGAAAGTTGTGGATTATCATTAATATATAAATTATTTATCCCTGTAGCTTCAATGTGTCTTAAGCCTTTAATGCTTAAAAGACTTTGGTTGCCTTCAATTATAAGATCGCCATTAATATCATTCAAATCTAAAAAAGGTAAAATCGATTTTAATGAGTCATTATCGCTAATAGAAAGACTACCATTAAGAGTTGTAAGATTATTTAAGCCTTGCAGTGATGAAAGGGTTGTATTATTTTGGATTGTAAGATCTCCTCCAATTAAACCAATATTAAATAATCCAGTAATATCTGTAAGTATCGGATTAGATTGAATAATAAGACTTCCTCCAATATGACTAATCACGCTCAATCCTTCAAGGTTTGTTATATCATCTCCACTTATTAAAACATCTCCTTCAATTTCATTACAAAAAGCCGTATTATCTAAGAAACTATCGATTTCTTCTTGACTTGTAAATTCAATATAATCAATCATGCATGGACCAATATCACATGATTGAGAAAGGTCTGAAATAGTGTTGCATCCCCATCCATTTGAAGAAATATTTAATTCTCCATTCTGTGTTAATAGATATCCACATACACTAAAGATGTTGCAGTCGGACAGTAAAGGATTACTTGTAATAATTAATCCATTAAGAATAAATGGGTTAATATTAGAAATGCCATCTATGTTATCAAGTACAGAATTGTCTGTAATGTATACTTCATCAACATTAATTAAACTTGATAATGCATTTAAATCCTCTAAATTATCATTGCCTTGAATACCCAAAGTGCCTGTAACTGTATGCAATCCTTCTAAGCCATCTATATTGGTTAAACTATCTTGATGGAGTATAATTAACCCACCATCAACCTTTTTAAGATTACTAAGTCCTGCCAAACTTGAAATATTATTATCTGAAAAACCTCCAATTTTAAAACCGGCACTATAATTCCCTTGTGGATCAATAAATCCTCCTATTGAATCCAGTTCAAATAATCCATCAAGATCTAGAAGGTTCTTATTGGAATGAATTGATATACCTCCATTAACATAATTGAGGCTATTAAGCGTTATATCATTTAAAAATTCATTATAAGAAATTAATATCCCTTCAATATATTTAACATTCTCTAGGCCGGTTAGAGTTGTTAAGAAAGAGCCTCCAATATACAATTGACCATGAATTGAATCAATTCCCTGTAATGCTGAAATATCTTCTAATAATGGGTTTCCAAGAATTCTTAAAAACTTCCCTGTTGTTTCTAAATTTTCTAATCCATCAAGATTTGATAATAATTCGCATCCTATTATACTAAGTCCCTCTCCTATGCTAGTTAATTGATTAAGTCCTTCAATGCTTGTTAAAACTCCCTTTATAAGAGACGTATTTCCCAAGGAAAATAACCCTCCAATATACTGAAGGGATTCAAGTCCATCGAGGTTCTCTAAATTATCATTACCTACAATGAACACATCCCCACCAACATTTACAAGGTTATTTATTCCTTCCAAACTAACGAGACTATGACAGTCTTCTATATATAAGTGCCCTCCTATATACTCTAGGTTTTCTAACCCAGCAAAATTCATGACTTCAGTTCCATAAATTCCTAATCCTCCATCATTGATATGGGTTATATTATCTAAGCCTTCAAAACTTGATGCATAAATATCTAAGCCTTCAAGCTCTGTACAATCGGGGTAATTTGCCACAAACTCATCTAAATCAGCTTGAGAATAAATAAATAAATTTCCTGAAGGACAGGGTTGTGAATACCCAAAAGATCCAATAAATATTAAAATTATAGTGATTAAAAATCGGTTCATTCTAATTTAAATAATACAATTCACTTACTTTGAAAGGTATACGATGTCACTACAATAAAGGTCCTTTTCAAATCTATTAAAAATAATTCAAACAACTACTTTAATATAAAACTGTATCCTAACTATTTTATACAAATAACATTTCCCGCTAATAGTGGTATTATTTATAACTTTTTAAGTGCTTTTTATTAGAGCAAAGAGAACTTAGTTAAGTCTTCCAACTTCGTGCTACGTGCTTCCAACCTACTTCACGTATCCCATTTTAGAAAACTTGTCGATACGCTTGTCAATACGTTTTTCAGGATCTAGTTTATCCAGTCCGACCAATTGTTTAATGATCTCGTTTTTAACATTCTCATAAGTCTGTTCTGGATGAAGATGCGCACCACCGATCGGTTCTTTGATAATACCATCAATCAATTTATGCTTTTGCATGTCTTTAGGCGTAAGTTTCAGCGCCTCGGCAGCTTCTTCTTTATGGTCCCATGATCTCCATAAAATGGAAGAGCATGATTCCGGCGAAATAACACTGTACCACGTATTTTCAAGCATTAAAACTTTATCTCCTAAACCTATTCCCAGTGCTCCACCGGATGCACCCTCACCAATTATTACGCATATAACTGGCACTTTAAGGTTTATCATCTCATAGAGGTTCCTGGCAATCGCTTCTCCTTGTCCACGTTCTTCTGCTTCCAGTCCTGGAAATGCTCCGGGTGTATCAATAAAAGTAACGATAGGCTTATTAAACTTTTCTGCTAGTTTCATTAATCGAAGGGCTTTTCTATAGCCTTCAGGGTTTGCCATTCCAAAGTTTCTGTATTGACGCATCTTGGTATTCACACCCTTTTGCTGACCAATAAACATAACGCTTCTTCCATCTATCGAGCCGAAACCCCCAACCATTGCTTTATCGTCCTTTACATTTCTATCTCCATGTAATTCGATAAAATCATTATCGGTAATATGCTCAATATAACTTAAGGTATAAGGTCGTTCCGGATGACGAGACACCTGAACACGCTCCCATGAAGAAAGGTTCGCATATATCTCTTTTCGTTTCTTTTCTATCTTCCTTTCGAGGTCTCGGATCGTTTTTGAAACATCAACATCTCCTTTTTCTTCTAATGCACGAACAGTTGCGATCTGTTCTTCTAAATCAGCTATCGGTTGTTCAAAATCAAATAAAATGGCCATACTGTCTTTTTTATCTCGAATTCAATTTACAAAAATTCTGAGGTCAAGAATACAAAATTAAATTAAAGCTTTTAAAAACGAATGATTAAGTTTGTTTTCTTATGATAACATTTCCCGGAAGTAAGATAAATTTAGGTCTGCACGTGATTGAAAAGCTACCTAATGGCTATCACGGTCTGGAGAGTATCTTTATTCCGACTTCCTTTAGCGATATTTTGGAAATAATTCCGTCGAAAAAGGAATCTTCATTTAATTATAGTGGAATCAGTATCCCTGGGAATGAAGAGGAAAATCTACTATTCAAGGCTTGGAACTTGCTTTCTTCCGACTATCCTCTCCCCTCTTTTAAGGTCTATCTGCATAAGGTCATTCCATTGGGAACAGGATTGGGTGGCGGATCGGCTGACGGAAGTGCCATGCTGAAGCTATTAAATAAGGTATTTGACCTAAAAATATCCTCAAGTGATCTTCTTTCACTTTCAGCAAAATTAGGTGCTGATTGTCCATTTTTTATTGAGAACAAGACTGCTTATGTGGAAGGAATCGGTGAGGTTTTATCACCTCTCAATATCGATCTAAGTGAATTTCACTTGCTTATCATTTGCCCCGGCATTCATATAAGTACATCCGAAGCTTTTAGCAATATAACTCCACATAAAAGAGATGTTAGTCTGCCGCAAATAATTGCAACTCAACCTATAGAAAAATGGAAAGAGTATGTTTTTAATGATTTTGAGGACTATGCTTTTGAAAAGCATCCTGAATTAAAGGAAATTAAATC
>JAUVAY010000113.1 GCA_030591505.1 Flavobacteriales bacterium
ATCACCATTAAAAAACAACGAAGTTTGATCCAAACCATCTACAATACGGTCGCGCGGAATATAATCTGTTGCACCTGCTAACCTGGCAAACGAAGTATACAGATCCGACACATGGATCATATCTCCAACCATATCTCCAGCCTCAATTACATTTGGCCAGCGAATGAATGCACTTACTCGTATACCACCTTCAGTTGTTTCACCTTTGTATCCCCTGTATATCATGTCGGTAAAACCAGAAGACCCCAAAGCCTGCGACATTGGACCGTTATCACCCATAATGACTATAACTGTGTTGTCAGCAATACCCAGCGTTTCAACTTCTGCCAGGAGTTCTCCTATCCAGCCATCCAATTCCTGCATTCTTCCTACCCAAGAACCACCATTATCTGTGTCTTGAAGGTTATCTGCTCTACTAAAATCAATTGGGTATTGTGGCCAGTAGTTCAGGAAGAAAGGTTCTTCCTCTTTTGCTAATCTATTTAGCTGAGCCTTGGCAACTTCAAACTGATGCTCATTCATCTTATAGTAATAATCATAGTCTAACTCTTCGCCTGGTTCAATTCCCCATTCCATGGCTTGTTCTCCTTTTTTTGCATCTAAAGCCAAAACCCAGTTTTTTGGTCGAAAGTTTTTATCGAGCACATAAGGGTGATCTTCTATGGTATGTGATATATTATGAGGCCAGCGATCTGCTTCAGATTCCTTGGTCATGAAGCTGAATGTAGCTTGGTTGTGCATAGTCCAACTGCTTTCATCAAATCCTTGATTATGTGGATAAGCCTGCTCAATATCTCCCTGATGCCATTTGCCAACATGTACTGTATTGTACCCGGCCTGTGATAAAACTTCAGCAATGGTGACTTCATCCTTATTTAATCCTGTTGCTTCTGGAGGAACAATTTTAGGCTCTAGCATATGGCTTCTTACAGGTAACCTCCCGGTTAAAAACGCTGCTCTTGTTGGTGTGCAAGAAGGTTCTGAATACATTCGGCTAAAAGACATACTTTCTTCCGCAAAAGCATTTATAGCCGGGGTTTTATAACCACGCACATCATTTAAAAGTGGATTTCCAAACTCGCCAAAGCCAACATCATCGATCAATATATAAATGATATTGGGGCGTTTGCCATTGTTTTCTTTTTGAATTTTCGAGAGCTTGCTGTCAATATCTTTGTCTTCAGTATTCCACTTGTCCTGATGCTGATCTAATAATACATAATGCTCGGCATCATGCTGTATGGCATCCTGGGAAAAACTTATAAAGGGACTTAAACAAAACATCCCGATAATTGTTAGAACTTTATTAATAGTCATATATTTATAATTACGTGAAACTGCGTAAATATTAATAATTCACTTTGTTTACACTATCAAAAAACGGCCACTTGAATAAATACCCTGTAAATAGAATATTCTATAACTCTAAGGATTATGATGCATTCGGGACCATGTTGCGAGTTGCTGACGTAGAAGAGAAGCTACTTGAACCGGGTTCTTTTAGCGGGTCTGCAAATATTGTTCTAACCCCAAATATTATTGTAGGGAATTTTAA
Source organism: Flavobacteriales bacterium (assembly GCA_030591505.1). Classification (GTDB taxonomy): domain Bacteria; phylum Bacteroidota; class Bacteroidia; order Flavobacteriales_D; family JAHECK01; genus JAHECK01. The sequence goes on from JAUVAY010000113.1 coordinate 1,556, forward strand.
AATTAACAAAAAGGTGTATCAGGTTGGAACAGGAGCACCAGGATATATTACATTTCCAATTTGGGATCCAAGCGTATTTTTTAATTATAGGAAATATGATATGAAGAAGGGAACGATGGGCGTCCTCTGGAAAAATGAGCACCAATCTGTAACTGGTGCAGGTTTTAACGGGTTACCAATTTCCGTCAAGGAAAGTTATTTTAAAGAGATGTGCCAGAATGTGGGTTACCCAGAATTATTTGAAAAGTTGAAAAAGAGAGAAGTCCTTCATGTTTCTGAGTTCCACCTTGAACAAATTAGAAAACTAGTAAAGTTTGTGACTCAGCGAGTAGAACAAGATGATATTGTAATATATGAACTGATGGAGAAAAAGCTGATCGAGCTTTTAATGAATTGTCTACTAGAAGCATTTCCTAATAAAACGGATGAAGATTCGACTTATCCAAAATTCGTAAAAATCATAGATTACATTAATGACAACCTTTCTGATATTACCTCCATATATCAGGTATGTAATAAAGTAAATATACCTGAAAGAACGTTGAGGCGGTTGATTAATAAGAAATATGATCTCTCGCCAAAATCCTACATAAATTATCTTCGCTTAAATGAGGTAAGGAAAATATTAAAAAGTAATTCTGATAATTCAGCGATATTTCAAATTGTGAGTGAATTTAATTTCTGGCATATGGGTCAGTTTAGTAAAGATTATAAAAATCTATTTGGCGAACTACCATCAGAAACCCTTAGCAATTGTAATGTATAGTAATAATGCTCTCTACTTTTATGGGTTTATTAATCTAGCTTAACGAAATACAGAATTTAATGCATTTTTCATCCAGGAGAATTTCCTTCTAAAATGCCACACAACAATTGGGTAAACGTAGTATGACGTTAATATACCTTCATGTGATAATTGCTATTTCTATAAGAATAACAATCTAAACTAATCAATAGTAAAATTCTCAGAAAGATCTTTAGAAAACAAAAATGGAGTGCTCCGCCTCTTGCTCATGACTCACACTCAAATATTTTGTTGTAATCCTTCCGCTATTTTTGGATTTAGCCCACACTTCCAACGAAATGATAGGATTCAATCGTATAGTTTTTACAAGGAAATTTAAATATTTACAGCAAATGATTCGATCGTAATTTTTCTATTACTTACATCACTTACCTTAATCCAACCATAATAAGTTTCACCATTCACATAAACTAAACAAATGGGTATATAATCATTGCTAACCCAACTTTCATCTACAGCAGGAAATATAGTAACATAGCTTTCAATCTCCATATATAATCTCTTATTTCTAAACTCAATATCATTATTTATTGTATCTCCAAAACTTACCCCTTTAACTAAGTTCACAAAACTAGTTGTGTCATTATCAAGAATCACAGGAATAGAGTCAGCAAAAGCAATTTTATTACTATCGATTGGTTCAATAAATACTTTTTTTATTTCATGACTAATACCCGTAGAATAGTATGCCTTAATAATAAAATCATCTATACCATTTACATCAAGATCAATTTCAAATATTTCTTCACCCATTATTTGCCATGTTGAGAGTGTTGTATCTGGAATTATATCTGTATAGATATAATTATTGGTTTCTCCTGCAATTATGTACTCTTCAGTAATCAATTCTGGTATTGGACTCGGATCGTCACTTTTGTCACATGAAAAAACTAAACAACAAGCAAATAGAATTAATACATTTTTCATTTCTATTTTTTATCAATCAATGTAATTTACAGTATATGAATAGCCGACTTCATAGTAAATTAAAAGTTCTTACTATTTATATATAAAGATAGTAATCTTAAGCAACTTGACATAAATAAAATATTTACTGAAAGTAAACAGTTTTAGGGAAACCTTAGAAAACAAAAATGGAGTGCTCCGCCTCTTGCTCAAGACTCACACTCCAAACTGTTATTGTGCCCAGAACTGGACTCGAACCAGCACGCCCTTGCGAGCACAGACCCCTCAAGCCTGCGTGTCTACCAATTTCACCACCTGGGCAGTGGATTTTCTGCTTTTTAAAAAAGCGATGCAAATGTAATTTTTTATTCTTTTTATTTAATATGTTTTTTGGGGTAATTCTAAATCCTCGGGATAAATCCCAAGGCTATTCACTCACTCCCACTTCAATCGCATTATCAACCTTCTCATCCATTAATGCCAGGTCAACTACCTCTTTCATCAGATCAACAAAATGGAATTTTAAGCCTTTGATATAACGTGGCTCTATATCCTCAATATGCTTTTTATTCTCTTTAGAAAGAATGATCTCTTTGATATTCGCACGCTTAGCCGCCAGGATCTTCTCTTTGATTCCTCCTACTGGTAATACGTTTCCTCTTAAAGTAATCTCACCCGTCATCGCTAAATATTTCTTTACTTTTCGTTGTGTAAACAAAGAAGCTAATGCAGTCAAGATGGTAATACCTGCCGAAGGTCCGTCCTTTGGAGTAGCACCTTCAGGAACATGAATGTGAACGTTGTAGTTATCAAATACTTTTTGATCTAATCCAAAATGATCAGCATGGGCTTTTAAATATTCCATCGCTATAACCGCCGATTCTTTCATCACATCACCTAAATTACCGGTAAGCGTTAACTTTCCTTTTCCTTTGGTAATACTCGATTCGATAAATAATATCGCACCTCCAACCGAGGTCCATGCTAGTCCGGTTACTACACCGGCAATATTATTATCCGTATACTTCGATCTTTCGTATGAAGGACCCAATATTTTATTCAATTCACCTATTTCTACTTCCGCTTCCTTTGGCTCTTCCATAGCAATAGCCTTTGCCCGTGAACGAATCAATTTAGATAAGCGTTTCTCCAAACCACGTACGCCACTCTCGGCAGTATAGTTTTCAATTAGCTTTTCTAAAGCAGCTTTTTTAATAGAAAAGTCTTTTTTAGTAACTCCATTTTCTAACAATTGCTTAGGGATCAAATGCCTCTTCGCAATCTCCATCTTCTCTTCAACAGTATATCCATTCACTTCAATGATCTCCATTCTGTCTCTTAATGGAGCAGGAATAGATGCTAATGAATTAGCCGTTGCAATAAATAAAACCTTTGACAGATCGTAGTCGATGTCTACATAATTATCATGGAAATTCTCATTCTGCTCCGGGTCCAATACCTCCAATAATGCTGATGCAGGATCCCCTTGCATTCCCATCGATAATTTATCGATCTCATCCAGGATAAAAACTGGATTAGAAGTTTCTGTCTTTTTCAAGTTTTGAATGATCCTACCGGGCATGGCGCCAATATAGGTCTTACGGTGACCTCTGATCTCCGCTTCATCCCTCAATCCACCTAAGGACATTCTAACATACTTTCTACCAATAGCCTCTGCAATGGACTTTCCTAAAGATGTTTTACCAACACCAGGAGGGCCAAACAGGCATAATATTGGAGATTTCATATCCCCTTTTAATTTCAAAACAGCAAGATGTTCAATAATCCTATCCTTCACTTTTTCTAAACCAAAATGATCACGGTCTAAAATACGTTGTGAACGTTTCAGGTCAAACTTGTCATTGCTATACTCATTCCAAGGAAGTTCTAATAATAGATCCAGGTAGTTATGCTGAATTGAATGCTCAGCTGCAGCAGGGTTTAATCGCTGGTATTTCTCAAGTTCTTTTTCAAAAGCATCCTTTACCTCATCGTTCCATTTCTTTTTCGAAGCTCTTGCCTTCATCTCCTCTATCTCTTGCTTCATCGGGTTATCACCCAACTCATCCTGAATGGTTTTCATCTGCTGATGCAAGAAGTAGTCACGCTGCTGCTTATCCAGGTCAACTTTTACCTTATTCTGAATATCCGATTTCAATTCGAGTAATTGGATCTCCTTCGTAAGTATTGTCAATACCTTTTCCGCTCTCTTTTTAAGATCCGGAGTTTCCAAAAGATTTTGCTTCTCAACTACATCTGTATTCAAATTTGATGCGATGAAATTGACTAAAAACGAATCGCTCTCAATATTTTTTAACACGAATGATGCTTCAGAAGGAATGTTTGGCGAAATATCGATAATACGATTAGCCAGATCTTTCATCGAAGCGGTGAGCGCTTCAAAGTCCTTATCATTCTTAACAGGAAAAGACTCAGTGAATTTTTTTATTCTCGCTTTAAAATATGGCTCCGTCTCAATTATTTCATCAATTTCAAAACGCTTCTTCCCTTGTATAATTACCGTAGTATTACCATCAGGCATTTTAAGCATTCGAATTACCGTAGCGATCGTTCCTACTTTATTCAAGTCATCAATTCCAGGTTCTTCTACCTCTTCATCCTTTTGAGAAATAACACCAATTCGTTTATCCCCTTTAAAAACATCTTGGATCAAGCGAATGGATTTATCTCTACCTACGGTAATGGGAATTACTACCCCCGGAAATAATACCGTGTTTCTTAATGGTAAAATAGGAATGTCACCAGGAAGCTCTTCAAGATTGAATTTCTCTTCTTCTTCACTGGTAATTAATGGTATAAACTCCGAATCCTTATCTATCATACTAGATAAAAGATCAATATTTAATTTCTTATTCATAGTCACTACAATATTCGTCTATATTCTGAATTATCAGAATTCAATATCCCCTTATGACAATTGATGTACCAATTTAAAAAACGGAAAGAATGACCGTTTACTATCGATATTTTTCAGTTTCTTCAAAAATGTGTGACAACATGACCTTATCCGTGTCGGAGAATTCAATGTTACGACGAGCCATTACTACGGTTGCTGTTTCAATAAACTTACTCATTTTATGCACCATTCGTCCTTCAGCACCTCCCCATACAAATGATGGAATAAATGTTCTGGGAAAACCTGCTCCGTATACATTACAGCCAACACCGATCACAGTTCCTGTATTCAACATCGTATTGATTCCTGTTTTAGAATGATCACCCATGGCTAACCCACAAAACTGAAGTCCGGTATCTTTAAACCCTCCTTTTGAATATGACCAGGTCTTAACCGTTGCATAGTTATTTTTCAAATTAGAATTATTGGTGTCTGCACCCAGGTTACACCACTCACCTATTACAGCATTTCCCAAAAACCCGTCATGCCCTTTATTCGAATAGCCTTGTATTACAACATTATTTAGTTCTCCACCAACCTTAGAGTAAGGTCCAATAGTCGTAGGACCGTAGATCTTTGCTCCCATTTTCACACCGCTCCCTTCCAACATAGCAAACGGACCGCGTATTACGGCGCCTTCCATTATTTCCGCATCTTTTCCAATGTAGATTGGTCCTGTTGAAGAATTTAATGTTACAAAATTCAAGCTTGCTCCTTTTTCAATAAATATCTCCTCGCCTAAATAATTAACAGTACTAGGAATTGCTTCTGAAGTCCTGCCATGCGTTATTTCATCAAAGTCAAATTTTATCGCCTCACCATTTAATCTGAATACATCCCAAATTGAACTTAACTTTATTAATCCCTGATCCTTTGTCTCACTCTTATTTCCCTTTAAATGTGCATAGAAATCATCCTTATTCTCATTACCAACACGGGCAATGATCAATTCTTCTCCACTCCAAATAGAATCTCCACTTGCCAGTAAGTTCATCTCTTCAACTAGAACAGAAGTCGGAAAAAATCGAGCATTTACAAGGTAATTATCCTTTTCCCATTTTTCAGGAAATTTATCCTTTAAATATTCCTTCGAGAAAAAAGAAACTGTTGAATTATCAATTGTCATCCATTTTTCCTTGATCGTGCTTATTCCTACACGCAAAGCTCCAATAGGCCTGGTATAAACGAGTGGTAAAAACTCATCATAAAGGCCATCGTCAAATAATATGATGTTTTTCATACGATCTTGTTAAGGTATAAAATAGCTAATCAATTAACAGTAAGTTACTCGTTCAAAGCTACTAACTTCACGGTTGTTCTACTATTTTTTCCAATGAAATCGATTATATACAATCCATTTGTTAAATCAACAGACAATCTATTTAAATTTTCATTAATTGAGTAAGTGTACAATAGCTGACCAGAAATTGAATAGACCTTTAAATCCGTATACAAGGGGGATAAATTAAACAAACGCAAGGAGCCATCCTTATAATTTACAATAGGTTGTTGAACTACGATCTCCGTTATTGATGAAGTATTACTCCAAATTTCCTGAATGTATTCAGGATGGTCAATAAAAGGATTCCTATTATCTTGAATCAGGTATATCTCATTATTTCGATCGATCTCTTTATCGCTTACAGTGTCTTGGGCTGCCCAATCGAGCAACAGATTTTTTGCCCAATCACTAAAGTCACCACCAGATAGCATTGGACTGTTCCATGAATCTATTTCATTCATATAGCGAGTAAGCATATAAAAATATCCTCTGGCAAAATCACCTTTATATTCATCGATAGGTTCAAACACTGTACCTGTATAGCCAGGGTAAGAACACCCTCCTCTTTTGCTTCCATTAGAAGAGGTCCACGATGCTGAACCCACTTCTCCATAAGGTAAATTACTCCGCTGTCCGTTCACATATCCATCGCTAGGCACAAGGTGAAACAGATCGGTATACATTGGAGGAATCTCTCCACCAAACCAACTTTTCGGAAAACTGTGCTCCCTATTATAGCAATCTCCTTCTGCTCCGTAGTTTCCACACTGATCGCTCCCAAAAGTAAAAGTATAGTCAGGTGTGCCTCCTGGAACATCCGAATACATGTCCCATACATGCCCACTAACTTTCTGGTCTGTATCAAGAAAATGATTCCACAGATCAGAATACGATTGCACGTCATGGTCATCAATTATCGCTTTAAGTGCTAGACGTAACGCCTGCCCAGTTTGTCCTTCTGCAAATAGATAATAGTTATTGGGGATCTGAGCATTCAGCGAGAATGAGATGAATGCCAATAATATAAATAGCGGTTTTTTTATCATCTGGTAATTTTTGTAGCAAAGAAATGGAAAATTAAAGACTTCTGAAGTTAATCGAATTAATTTTTCATTTAACTTTAAAAAAGTAATAAAGGCGTCATTTTAAATCGTAAAGTCGCTCTAATTTTGTAAAAAAAATCTGAATGATCAGTAATAAAATTATCCTCAACCAAAAACTTGACGAACTAAGGAGTACATACTTACAAGTAAGGAATTATACCGAGAAAATCTGTGAACCCTTGGAAATTGAAGACTATGTTATACAAGCCATCGTGGATATTAGTCCACCAAAATGGCACCTAGCACATACTACCTGGTTCTATGAAACTTTTATACTAAGCGCTCACCTACCGGGATATAAAGTGTTTCATCCTCGCTATTCATTTATATTCAATTCCTATTATAATAATGTAGGCGAACGGGTTTTACGGCATCATCGGGGAAATTTATCACGTCCAACAGTTAAAGAAGTGTACGCTTATAGAAAATATGTAGACGAGGCGATGATGTCCTTATTCGATCACTATGAAAATGAAGAATCTCCTCCATGGAATGAAGCGCTTCAACTCGGGTTACAGCATGAACAACAACATCAGGAATTGCTGTGGACAGATATTAAATATCTATTAGGTCATAACCCGCTATATCCAAAGTATAGTGACGCTCTACCTTGGGAAGAGAAATTGATCGATGCTTCTTCTACATCATTTATTTCGATGGAAAAAGGGGATTATTTTATAGGTTATGAAGGGGAAGGGTTTTGTTTTGATAATGAATTAAACAGACACCAAGTTCATCTTGAAGCTTATTCAATTGCCGACCAGCTGGTTACAAATGGTGAGTTTTTAGAATTTATAGAAGATGGTGCTTATAGTGACTTTAACTTATGGCTAGACGAAGGATGGCATTGGCTTAACAACAATAAAATTACTGCTCCATTATATTGGGATAAAATAGATGGAAAATGGATGAATTACACATTGAAAGGATTAATGCCTATCAATAAAAATGAAGCCTTAAATCATGTGAGTTTCCATGAAGGTTTTGCTTTTGCCCAATGGAAAGGAATGCGCTTACCGACCGAACAGGAATGGGAAGCAGCAAATAAATATTTTAAATGGGGAGAACGCTGGGAAATTACTCGAAGTGCCTACCTACCCTATCCTGGATTTAAAACAGCTAAAGGGGCTATTGGAGAATACAATGGGAAGTTTATGGTTAATCAAATGACATTTAGAGGAAGTTCAGCTGTGACATCACCGGGACATACACGCTTTAGTTATCGCAATTTTTTTCTTCCACAATTACAGTGGCAATATACAGGAATAAGACTCGCCAAGTAGTATGGAAATAAATACAAATAAGGAGATCGTAGAAGTGAACGAGACGTTCAAACAAGATATTGAAGCAGGGCTGACTAAACTTCCAAAGTCTATCTCTTCAAAATATTTTTATGATAAGAATGGGGATAAATTATTTCAGGAAATAATGAATTTGGATGAGTATTATCTTACTGATTGTGAGTTTGATATATTCACGAAACAAAAAGATCAA
>JAUVAY010000061.1 GCA_030591505.1 Flavobacteriales bacterium
CACTTCGTTGCGGCTCAAAAGTCTATTTTATAACAGAACACATTTATCTTCGCCGCCTTTATCAGCTTCTATTCCACAACCCCGGATTTCTTCCGAGGCAACAATAATTGGACTCTTTCAGAGTCCTTCTATAGGAAGATCAATACTTGCAAAACATAGAATCGTTTAATAATAAAAACGGTCAACACTAATCAGGGGTGGTCACATTTCTTCGTGCTTCCCACCTTCATTTCATTACGACGGGCAAGCGTGCTTCAAACTTCAAACTCTAAAATATCTTCCGCGGTTTGATCGCTATAAAATCTTTTAAATAGTAAGGTTCAAAATAAGCTAGGTCTTCGAACTTTTCATCTTTAAAAGATGCACCTGACAAGGGTAGCATATACTGAGCTGATGGATGAAATTCCTTATGGACGATCACATTTTGAATATCCTTAAATAAGTCTTCAAACTTTGCTGCTCCATCTCCGATCAAGTGAACACTCATCCCTTTTTCAGTTTCATCATCAAAGCTATTGACCGTGATCACCTTTGCTTCTACATCACTTAAAATCTCCCCCATATTATCTACCCTGTTCATATACACTTCTTCACGTCGTGCATCGATCATTGGAACGATCAGATCACTAGAAGAAAGCGCATTATTGAGTAAGAAACCCTTTGCCAGACTATGGAGCGTATTGCATGAAATTAATGGAATATCAAGTGCATAGGCCAATCCTTTAGCCGAAGACACTCCAATTCTAAGTCCTGTAAAAGAACCGGGGCCTTTTGAAACAGCAATGGCCGACAGATCTTTCATCTCCAGACCTGCCTTATTCATAGCCTCTTCTATAAACATGTTCAATTTCTCCGCATGGGAATAATTCAGATCCATGGATTCAACAAGTGATAATAATTTATCATCGCTGCTCAAAGCAACAGAACATGTTTTCGTAGACGTTTCTAAATGGAGAATATTCGCACTCATAGAGGCGCAAAAGTAGTTGTTTATAGTCACTTATTAATGTCATCCCTTCGGGATTTGTAGGAAATGGGCATTAATTAAGCCAGTAGGGGTGCTATTATTATAAAAAAGAGTTACGTAATAAACAAGAACCCTGAAAGGGTGAAATTATTAATCGTTTTATCAAAAGCTATAAAGATCTACTCCTCTTCTCCGGAATAAAAGTCTTCTTTCGAACTTATTTCAATATTTGCACCATTCGTAAGTTTGCGACTTATTTGATCGTAGGGTCCTACAATTATTTCATCATCTTCATCAAGGCCGCTGACTATCTCAATGAAACGATCATCTTGAATTCCTGTCTCTACAACTTTGATCACTGCTTTTCCATTCTCCACAACAAAAATAATCGTATAAATCTCATCTTTTACTTCGGCCATCGACTTATGTTTCTTATCAACTTTCGTTGTGTCATCAGCCAAAGTTTCTTCTTCCCTATCCCCTCTTTTCTTCCCCTTCCTTCTATACTTATCATAACTTTTAGCAGAAGAGGAGGTATCTTCACGTGTAGTAACTGCTTCAATTGGAATAGCAAATACATTCTGCACAGTTTTGGTTTGTATTTCAACTGTTGCTGACATGCCTGGTTTAAAAGGTGATCTTCCTTTCCCTTCTAAATCTGCGTATGATGTACTCAATATTCGAATCTTCACATCAAAATTTGTAACCTGATCCATCGAGATCGTACTGTTACCACTTGCTGCATTGGCTATTTCCGTAACAACTCCTTTGAACTTTTTATTGAGATAAGCATCAACATCAATAATTGCTGTATCTCCCATCTCTACTCTTACAATATCACTTTCGTTTACTTCGACATTCACTTCCATCACTTCCATCTGAGCAATATCCATCATATGTGTACCAGCCATTTGCCCAGTACCTACTACTCTTTCTCCTTTTTCGACTTCCAATCCGGAAACCGTACCTTTGGCAGGAGAATATATAGTTGTTCTTTTTAAGTTATCTAAGGCCTCCTTCTTGGTGGCTTCAGAACTTTTTACACGATAAATTGCTGCATTAACCAACTCCTTTTGTGCTTCAACTTCCGCACTTGCCTGTTCATATTCTGTCATGCGACTTTCATATTCAGCTTCAGAGATCACCCCTTGATCAAACAAGGTTTTGTTACGATCGTATATGCGCTTAGCATTTTTATACTGAGCTTCCGATTGCACCAATCGTGCCTTTGAACTGGCTAGATCTGCTTTGGATGAGTTGAGGGATGCATCAGCTCGATTCAATGCTGAGATATAAAGATCTGGATTAATTTTAATCAGTAGATCACCAAGTAAGACTTCTTGTCCTTCGACAACATGCAGCTCAATGATCTCACCTGAAATTTCCGAGCTAATCTTAACATTTGTCTCTGGTTGTATCTTTCCATTGGCAGAAACAGTCTCTGTGATGGTATGAATGTATACCTCATCGGTAAAAACAACACTCTCTTTAGTGTTTCCTTTTTTCTTTCCAACTAAGACAGCTATGATAATGATAACAACGATTCCAGCTATCCAGTATATGTATTTTCTTTTCATTTATAGATCATTATAACTCCAATTCTTTCCCTTGATAGAAGTCGAGTATTTTCAATCTAAAAATATAATCAAATTTGGACTGCACCAAATCACTTTGCGCTTTTGTTAGATTAGTTTTAACCTGATTATATTCTACCTGATCAATAACTCCTTCTTCATAGCGTAATTGTGAGTAGGTAAAGGATTCTGCTAATGATTCTACAGCAATTTCAGAAGCAAAGAATTTTTGTTTTGCTGCCAAAGCATCATAATATGCTTTTTGAATCGATTGTTCGAGATTATTTTTTGTTTCCGCTAAATTATACTGGGCTTCTCGTACAGCAATTTCTGCTTTCTGACTGCTCGTTCGAACCTGTAGACCATTAAAAATTGGTACACGCAATGATAAGCCTGTTTGATAATTTAAGTTATCACTAAATTGATCTCCCCATGATTTAATTGCACTATTTGGATCTCCTGGAACAAGCATATTTAATCCAGAATAACCAGACCCTACACCAGCGGTAAAGGTTAAACTTGGCCAATAATTACCCTTAACAGCCTGCATCGTAAGCTCACTTCTTGTAATCGTTTCTTCGTCTCGTTTTATTTCCGGCATCAGGGTCAATGCTTCAGTATATACCTCCGTGGGTGTTACCAACAAATCCAGCTCATTGTAATTATCAAGATTGGGAATTTCAACATCAAAAGTCTTTTGTAATTCAGTTGGTAATTGTAATAACTGAATAAGATCTACATAAGAAAGAATCATACTATTTTCTGCTTGAACACGTAGCAACTCATCATTGGCAACCTGTGCTTTAATATCCAGATAGTCTGAATTAGGCACCTGCCCAGCATCAAACATTTTCTTTACTCTGTCTTCTTGTAACTTGGATATTTCAAGATTCTCTTCAGCAACCATTAAGAGTTCTTTTTGAAATAGGATCTGCAAATAACCCGTTGCTACATTTAAAGAAATATTATTCTTCATTCTGTCTGTTTCGAGCTGAGCCACCAGATAATCAGACTGACTTCTTTTAATTTCTTTCATTTTTGAAAGACCTCTAAAGAGATCAAATGATAAATTCGCTCCATAATTTCCATATTGAACATCATTAGTAGCAAACTCATTAGAAAAAGGATCGATAGATCTACCAAAGTTTACACCTTGCGAAAAACTTGCATTCACAGTTGGAAATAAAGAGGCTTTTGCATTAAGCTCATCCCTTTCAACCCTATCCATGTTTAATTTACTACGGTTGATCTGAATGTTTTTTTCTTGTGCGTAGGCTATACATGAATCAAGAGCCCAAGGCGTTCGTTCTTGTGCGTTAACAGTTAATGCAACAAGAAATAAGAAGATTGAAGTGAAGTATTTTGTCATAATTAGAAAGGTTTATTCCAATACAAAAATAAGATAGTCCTTCTATCTACTACATTAAATTAAATCGAAGGGGAATGACTTAGGGTGAAAGGCTATAATAAAGTATAAATGGAAAGGGTAATTTGAATTACGAATTGATAATTACGAATTACTTTAATACAAAGGGCTTTCCTATTAGATGGGATAATAGTAACAAATCTGCTCTCATTCCTCTTCTTTCTATTGTTTTAATGGAAAATAAACAATCTAGAACAAACATATGAGGCACAAAGTGCACCGAGATCAATAGCTACATTAATACTTACTGTATAAATATAGCTCATCTACTATGTTTCAATTGATTTATGTTTATTCGAAATACTCAAAGGCATCAATAATATCAAGATATACGCCGTCAAAGTTTGCATCTACGATCTTTTTAAGATAGGAGTTATCATTTCCATATATTATGTTCTGCCAATCCTGATTCCAGTATTCCACTTTAAAATTGCCTTCCCAATTTGGATTTTCTTCTTTTAACCAGGAAGGGCTATTCGCATTCCAATCGCTATTCCAATAATACCTGTAATCCTCCGCTTCCCCTATCGACATATAGGCAATCACTAATCGACTACCTCCGTTTGCTTTATTTTTTAGTTGATCAATTTCTGATGGGCTAAATTCACTACCATCATGAAAAAACAAGTCCATGATTAACAGGTCATAATTAGTAGCTGTCACCGCATTAATAAAATCCGTTTTAGAGATGAATGCCGAAGGGTTGATCAGGTATAGGAAGTTCTTAGCATCAGACAGTGCACTTATATCATTATTATTCTCAGCATAAATAGTAGTTGGATAGTCCGGGATATTGTCTAATTCTCGATGATTCGCTGCAAATGAAATATAGCCATTTACATTATTAACACTATAAGAGTCATCCATTTTTGAAGTAGTTGAACAATAATCGATAACCAATATATTATTTCCATCACCTTTAGAAATATCAAGGAAAGTCCTCATATACGAATTTTCACTACTAGGAGTAGCCTCATCATCTTCATTGTATCCATAAATCAGATCTTCTTGCCCGTGACCATCTATCGCAAGAGAATAAGCACTATGAATTTGCCCATCCTCATCACCGGTAGTTGTTATCAACTCCAATCCATTCTGAGGTATTACATAAAAATTCGGGTTGATTGCCTTTGAATATTCACTTATCTCAATAACAAATTTTCTCATCTGCTCCTTAAAATTAGTAGAATCAGGAGGAAGATCTTCATCTTTATTGCAAGAAGGTAATACGATTACAAGCAGTAGAATACTAAAAAATGATCTTATCATAAAAAGGTTTTCGATTAAACGCTTTTGAATTCAATTAATTGTCTGCTCTCACTATTCTAATAAATAGTAATAACTAATCTTATCGTCTTGATTAAAATGAGATATACTTTGCTGGAACGTATCTATAATCCTTATTGATATTAATTAGCAATTGAATCACCGGAATTCCAGCCCATTCCCAATAAACTTGATTATTCTTTGCGCTGATCAAGTAATTAAAATTAATGGTATGCTGTTCGTTGATCACATATCCTAAACCTGGTCCAAATCTAAAATATTCAAAGCCATTAAAATTCTCCCTCCATCTGTAAAAGGCTCCAAACGCAAAGTTTGAAATCAGTTTATCAGCTATTTTTCGATTTATAAATATTGCATACCTCAATCCATTATCATTATTCCCATGATTGTCAATATCTATTTGCCATTTAACTTGATTAACAAACTGAAAATTTTTCTTTAAAAATTTATAAACAACTCCAAATCCCGGACGATACTCAATTTCATCTGGTTTTACACTAATTCTAAAATCAGGTACTAGCTCAATATTCTCAGATAATAAAAAGGTAGTTACCCCTTCTAAAAACCAATTATCAAGACTTTGCATATCATCTTTAAGTCTCACTTGTAATTCTCCGGAAAACCGCCACTTTCCAACAGCAGTAGCTACTTTATTTCCAATATAGATCTGGTTATCCCAATTTCGAGTACTGTCGCTAGTCTGACCAAAAACATTCAACACCGTTGTAAAAAAACCAAGTATTAGCAAATGTTTTATATTAATAACGTTCATTTTACTCAATTGTTTTTTGGGAAATTTGAATGCAAAGTATACTAATAAGAAACTAATTACTACTAATGCGCCAGTGGTCTTTTTTTGATCATTCCCCCTTTGGTGTCTTTTACACTATTCATTATAACAAAGGCTTCAGAGTCTATTTTATCAATCTCAGTCCGAAGTCGAGCTATCTCAAGCCGAGTGATGACTGTATAAATAATATCAATGTTTTTAAGTGATTTTCCCGTTTTACCATATCCGCCTTTTCCTGAATAAATTGTAACACCTCTTCCGAGTTTATCTGTGATCATTGATCTAATCTCATCGCTAAAAATCGAAACAATAGTAATACCAGTATATTCTTCAATTCCTACAATTACAAAATCGACTGCTTTTGAGGCAACCATATAGGTAAGTATAGCATATAATGCTACTTCCACAGAAAGTACATAGGCACCAACTGAAAAGATTAAAATGTTAAGGATTAAAATTATATCTCCAATAGTTAGTCCCGTTTTCTTGCTGAAGAATATGGCCAATACCTCAGTCCCATCAATTATTGCACCTCCTCGAATTGCCATTCCTTTTCCAACTCCAAGAAAAAACCCGCCAAATACAGCAATCAGCAATTTGTCTGATGTTATTATTGGATAGGGTACAAAGTGAACAATTAATGCTAGTCCAATAATTGCCACAATACTCTTAATAGCAAATTGTTTTCCTATTTGGGAGTAACCGAGAATAATAAAAGGAAAGTTGACAATAACGATTAAATATGACAAAGGCCAGAGCGCTGTTTCGGAAATTAAAAGGGAAATTCCTGTAGCCCCACCGTCAATAAACGAGTTAGGTAATAAAAAGCCTATTAAACCAAATCCTGCGGAAAAAACACCAATAACTATAAAAATAAAATCCCTAATAAAATGAGTAACACTAATTTTCAACTGTTTTACTTCCTTTGCAATCTCTTCCTTACTCTTTTTTGAATCTTGCTTTTTATCCCGACTCTTAACTGTTTCTATAATTATCTGTTGAAATATTGGGTTCATAAAACAAGGGTTAAAATTTTATTCCAATGCTAATCAGAACGTATACATGGAGATTAATAAAGTCATAATAACAGTATATTCCTACATCAAACCTTCGCCAATAAATATACACATATAAGTGCTTATTTACATATATTATCTTGAGTAAGTCCTTTAAATGAGTATAAAAATGATGGTAAAAAAGTGTTTAATTACTTTCCCAATCGGTACCTTCTCTTGAATCTTTCAAGGTAACGCCTAAATCGCTTAATTTATCACGTATAGCATCGCTCTGAGCATAATCCTTATTCTTTTTTGCGCTATCTCTAGATTCGATAATGTTCTCCATAAGGTAATTGATCAACTCTTTATTCCCTTTTTCTTCCATTGGGAGAAAACCTAAGACATCAAAAAGAAAGGATTCAAATAACAAGATCATGCTCTCTTTAGTTGGAGCATCAATTTTCTTAGAACCTACTTTTACAGCATTGATAAATTTAGCCGCATCAAATAAATGAGCGATCAATATGGGTGTATTAAAATCATCGTTCATCGCAGCATAACATTTGTCTTCGAACGAAGTAAAATCAAAATCATTCGAATCAGCTATCTTCAATGAACGCAGAATATCTACTATTTGCATCATACGTACATAGCCTTTCTCGGCAGCTTGCAATGCTTTATTAGAAAAGTCAAGAGTGCTTGAATAATGACTTTGAAGCATAAAGAAGCGAACTGTCATCGGACTATATCCTTGTTCAAGTAGTGGATGATCCCCGCTCAACAATTCTTCAGGTGTAAAGCCATTTCCCTCCGATTTCGACATTTTTCTTCCGCCTACGGTAAGCATATTTCCATGCATCCAATATTTTACAGGCTCTATTCCATCCGCAGCTGTACTTTGGGCGATCTCACACTCATGATGAGGAAATTTTAGATCCATACCACCTCCATGAATATCAAAGGTTTCTCCTAAATAGCGTGTACTCATCACTGAACATTCGAGGTGCCATCCCGGAAATCCTTTACCCCAAGGTGAGGTCCATTGCATAAGATGCGTTTTATCTGCCTTTTTCCATAATGCAAAATCGAATGGATTCCTTTTATCCGACTGACCATCAAGGTTACGAGTATTAGCCATCAGGTCTTCAATTTTTCTTCCGGATAATTTACCGTAATCATTGCTTTCATTATACTTGGCTACATCAAAATACACCGAACCGTTTACCTCGTAGGCAAACCCACGCTCCGTGATTCGATTTATCATTTCAATCTGTTCAATGATATGCCCTGTTGCTGTTGGTTCAATACTCGGGTCCTGAATATTAAAAAGGTGCATTACTTTATGAAAGCCGTTGGTGTACTTTTGTACAACCTCCATTGGTTCAATATTCTCAAGTCGAGCCTTTTTTAAGATCTTATCCTCCCCTTCATCCGCATCATCCACTAAATGTCCAACATCCGTAATATTACGAACATAGCGTACAGCGTATCCAACAAATTTCAAATAGCGAAAAACAATATCGAAAGAAAGGAAAGTTCTTACGTTCCCTAAGTGGACATCACTATATACTGTTGGTCCACACACATATAAACCAACCCTTCCTGGATGAATTGATTTAAATACTTCCTTTTTCCGTGAAATCGAATTATATATACTTAATGCTCCTTTAGTCATGCCTATTCTTTTTACTCTTCTTCTATTACACCGTTACCGATATATAGCCCATTCTTATACATTTCTATTCTGATCAACAATCCATTTTGATCATAAATATATTTTTTACCATTCCATGGTCTGCCATGATGATAATACCCATCCCATTTCAATAATAAACTCCTTGTATAAAGCTTATTATATCCTTCTGGATCAACACTCCCGATATTCGGTTTAGCCTTTTCAACTTTAGCTTCTTTCACTTCTACAACAGGAATATTTTCCACTTTCACCACTTCCTTTTTTGCCTTGTATTCTACATAAGTGGCTTTATCTGCAACACCTAATGCCACTTTCATTTCTGATTTTAATTCACCATTCGAATAATACCGTTTCAAGGAACCGTCTTCCTTTCCATCAACCATATTCACACTTACTTCTACCTGACCATTCGAATAATAGTAAAATTGCTCTCCATTTCTTTTCCCATTATCAGAAAAGGTAAATTGCTGCATCGGCTCGCCATTTTTATAAAACCTTTTAAAATCTCCCGTATTCTTATTTCGTTGCCAATCTCCTTGCTCCTCTACTTGACCATTTTTATAATAAATCTGATATTCTCCTTTTGGCCTTCCATTTACATAATTGATAATACTTTGTACGTTTCCATTTGGATAATAACGTTTCCATAAGCCTATTTTTCGACTATTTTCATAGCTGCCTTTTTCAATAATTGAACTGGCAGCATAGGCAGTATCCTTTCTCATTTCACCCGAAATAATCCAATATCCTTGCTTCATATTGTCCCCATCCTTCTGATTCAAAGTATCTACTTGGGATTGGGCAACAAGGCTATTTACGCTCCCTACTAAAAGGAAGAATAAAATCACTTTTATGCTCATTCGAATTGATATCATTCTACTTATTTTATCAGTTTTGGCTTTAATTTAACGATCATATCATCAACCATACTATCAAGATCATATTCAGGTTTCCACCCCCAATCTCTTGTAGCCACAGAATCATCAATGCTTTGTGGCCATGAATCTGCTATTCCTTGCCTAAAATCTGTTTTATAATTTACCTTAAAATCAGGATAATGCCTTTTTATTGACTCATGAATTATTTTAGGATCGAAAGTCATTCCGGCTAAATTATAACTGGAACGTACACTAATATCCTTTTGGGGAGCATGCATCAGATCCAATGTGGCTCGAATTCCATCAGGCATATACATCATTGGCAATTTAGTGTCTGCAGATAGAAAACATTCATAATTTTTTTGCTGAATAGCATGATAAAATATATCAACAGCATAATCAGTTGTTCCTCCACCTGGTAGTGCTTTATAGCCAATTAACCCAGGATAACGTACACTTCTGACATCAATATTATACTTATCATGAAACCACTCACACCACCTTTCTCCAGCAATTTTTGTTATCCCATAAACAGTATTAGGTTCTGTTACGGCAACTTGGGGAGTATTCTCCTTTTGGGTTGTAGGACCAAAAACAGCAATCGAACTAGGCCAAAAGACCTTTTTCACAAAACCTTCTCTTGCTACATTCAGGATATTGAACAAACCATTCATATTCAATCTCCATGCAAATCGTGGGTCTTTTTCGGCAGTTCCCGAAAGCAATGCTGCCAAATTATAGACTTCTGTGATCTTATACTTTTTAACGATATGAGAAATCTCATCAACACTACAAACATCAAAGTGTTCGAAAGGTCCGCCTTGCATCACCTCTTCACTTGCTTCTTTAATATCTGAAGCAATAACATTGGCTCCACCATATATTTTCCTGAGCTCAACAACCAAATCAGAACCAATCTGACCGGAAGCACCGATCACCCATATCTTTTCTTTACTCATAATTTTAACTTCTTTTAAAAATACTTACTTAGAATTTTTAAACTCTTTCATAAACTCCATCGCTTTGGCTACCATTATTTTGGAACCAATGAATAATGGAGTACGTTGGTGAAGGTCGTTTGGTTTGATTGTCAAAATTCTTTGGTAGCCATCTGTAGCGACTCCTCCTGACTGTTCAGCAAGAAAAGCCAATGGGTTATTTTCATAAAGTAAGCGTAATTTTCCATTCGGGGCGCTTTCTGTAGTAGGATATATATAAATACCGCCCTTTATCATATTACGATGGTAATCAGCAACCAATGATCCAATATATCTCGAAGTATATGGCCGGTTTGTATCTTCATCACGCACCTGGCAATATTTGATATACTGCTTTACCCCTTCCGGAAATTTTATATAATTCCCTTCATTGATACTGTATATTTTTCCGTCATCTGGAAATCTCATATTAGGGTGCGATAAACAATAGGTACCCAACGATGGATCTAAAGTAAACCCATTTACACCATTACCTGTTGTGTAAACCAACATGGTACTCGACCCATAAATTACATATCCGGCTGCTATTTGCTCAGTTCCTGGCTGAAGAAAATCATCAATTATTGCTTTTTCACCAACTGGTGAAACTCGCCTGTAAATAGAAAATATTGTTCCGATAGAAACATTCACATCAATATTTGAGGATCCATCCAAAGGATCCATTAAAATGACATATCGTCCATTCTTGGACGTTTCATTATCGAAGGCTATAAATTCATCATTCTCTTCAGATCCTACACCACAAACTTCTCCTCTATTCAACATGGCAGCGATAAAAACCTCATCGGCATAAATATCTAACTTTTGCTGATCTTCTCCCTGAATATTCTCCTCTCCACTTGACCCGCTAATATCTTCAACTAAACCGGCTTTATTCACCTCTCTATTAACAACTTTTGATGCCAATCGTATCGTACTAAGAAGGGAAGTGAGATCGCCTTTTGCATAAGGGAAATCTTCTTGTTTTTGAACTATAAATTCCCCTAGGGTGGTTACGTGATGCATGTAGAAATGTTTTTACAAATATGCCAAATTAATGCCACCCAAAAGGTATATTATGCTGATAAAAAAATTGCATCTTGTAGAATCAAACTATTAACAAGTTTTGAATAATGGAAAATTTAAAGATTAGAGAAGCTGAAAAAAAAGATGTTGGCCGAATTTTATTCTTGATAAAAGAGTTGGCCACATTCGAAAAAGAGGAGGATGCAGTCAAAATAACAGAAGAAGAATTACTGGAAGACGGCTTTGGTAAAAGCCCAACATATAAGTCTATCGTTGCTGAATATCAAGGCGAAGTCATTGGCTTTGCTCTCTATTTTATTCGCTATTCGACCTGGCAAGGAAAAACAATTTATCTGGAAGATTTTCTTATTGAAGATAAGTACCGAAGCAAAGGTGTTGGCAAGCTATTGTTCGAAGAGATGATCGCTATTTCGAAACGGTTAAAAGTAAGGCAAATGAGCTGGCAAGTGCTAGACTGGAATGAAGGAGCTATTCGATTTTACGAAAAATACAATGCAGAATTTGGAGAAGAGTGGTTAAATGTTCGCTTATTATTTCCAAAATAAAAAGGGCTACTTCTATAGAAATAGCCCTCTCATCAAATTATTACTTTACTATCTTGTAAATAACATCTCTCTCAATTTTGGTAATGGCCAGATCTCATCATCTATCATCATTTCCAATTTATCGGCATGATATCGAATATCATCAAAACATGATTTGACATTATTCTGATATGCTTGTGCACGCTGCTTCATATTCTCAAGCTTATTCGCTTTCCTACGTCCATCCACCATTGAATCAACCAATTCATTAAGCTTATCCACATGATTGGCAATTTTAATGATCAGTTCTTTTTGAGATTTCCCTATATCATTTGATTCTTCTCCAAATATTTTGATCAGACCCGTCACATTTTCAATGAGCTTGTTTTGATAATTATAAGCAGTAGGAATAATATGATTTTTAACCATATCCCCCATAACTCTTCCTTCGATCTGAAGCTTCATTATCAATTTTTCCAATTCGATCTCATACCTAGAGTCCAATTCTCGTTTCGATAAAACTTTATTCCTTTCAAAAAGTTCAATCACCTCTTTACGTTCGTAAACTTCAATCGCTTCTAGAGTATTACTTAAGTTGCTAAGACCTCTTCTCTTCGCTTCTTTTCTCCATTCCTCTCCATATCCATTCCCTTCAAAACGAATATCTTTCGACGCAACGATCAATTTTCTAAGCTCCTGTAAAATAGACTCATCCTTAGAAAGACCTGTTTCTATTTTCGCATCAACGTTTTTCTTAAATTCTCTCAATTCATCTGCCACCATCATATTCAATGCTGTCATAGGAACTCCACAGTTAGCCGTTGAACCCACTGCTCTGAATTCAAATTTATTTCCTGTAAATGCAAAAGGAGAAGTTCTATTTCTATCGGTATTATCCAATAAAATTTCAGGGATCTTTCCAATCTCCATCTTCAACGCCGTCTTTTCTTCCGGTGTCATTTTTCCACTGCCAACATTCTCTTCTAATTCATCTAACAAAGCAGATAATTGCGTACCTATAAAAACAGAAATAATTGCTGGTGGTGCTTCATTTGCCCCTAATCGATGATCATTTCCAGCTGCTGCTATGGAAGCTCTTAAAATATCAGCGTGTTTATGGATCGCGCTTATCGTATTGATAAAGAAAGTAAGAAATTGAAGGTTTGATTTAGGATTTTTACCGGGAGCCAATAAATTCACTCCAGTATTCGTACTCAATGACCAGTTGTTATGTTTACCACTACCATTCAGTCCGGCAAAAGGTTTTTCATGAAATAAGACTCTAAAATCATGACGTCTCGCCACTTTATCCATAATATCCATTAACAATAAGTTATGGTCATTGGCTAAATTGGATTCTTCATAGATGGGTGCACACTCAAACTGATTTGGAGCTACTTCATTATGACGTGTTTTAACAGGAATACCAAGGCGTAATGATTCGTTCTCAAAATCTCGCATAAATGCATTGATACGCTCCGGAATAGAACCAAAGTAATGATCATCTAATTGCTGACCTTTTGCAGGTGCGTGGCCAAACAATGCCCTGCCTGTTAGAACAAGATCAGGTCGCGCATTAAAAAAGACTTATCGACTAAAAAATACTCTTGCTCCCAACCCAATGAAGAATTCACCTTAGAAACATTTTTATCAAAATACTGACAAACATCTGTTGCTGCATTATCTACAGCATTAAGAGCACGAAGCAAAGGGGTTTTATTATCTAAAGCTTCTCCAGTATAGGCAATGAAAATAGTAGGAATACACAATGTACGATCGATAATAAATGCAGGCGATGTAGGGTCCCAGATCGTATAACCACGTGCTTCAAATGTATTTCTAATCCCTCCATGTGGAAATGAACTTGCATCCGGTTCTTGCTGTACTAATTGTGTGCCATCGAATTTTTCAATTGAGTCTCCCCCTGATCCGAGTGGTTCAAAAAATGAGTCATGCTTTTCAGCTGTTGCTCCGGTCAATGGCTGAAACCAATGTGTATAGTGAGTAGCACCTTTTGATAAAGCCCAATCTCTCATGGAAGAAGCAATCTGATCCGCTACTTTCCGTTCAATTCGTTTCCCTTCAACAATTACTGCTTGAACACTATTATAAGCATCCTCAGTAAGGTATTTTCTCATTCTTTTCTGATTAAATACATTCTCTCCAAAGAAATCAGAGATCTTATCAGAAGGTGGTTCTACATGCCTTGGTTTACGATGAAGTACATCGTTTAATGCTGCAATTCTAATGGAGGCCATAATTTTATTTTAAATATTGGACAAATAAACTCCATAAAACAATAATTGCCTACGATTTTTTTATATTTCTTTCAACACACCCCTATTTTTTAGGGGGTGTTTTGAATTATTTAACATTTTACGACAACTGACCCTTATTTTTTATAGGGTCATGAAAGAAAAATAGATATATGACATATATCCTAATAATAGAACAACACCCATTGGTCGTGTAAATTTCTTTAAGAAATAAATTGCTGGAATCAATGCGATCACTATTCCAAACATCCATAAAAAGTCGAAAGAAAGCACCTTTTCCGAAACAGAAATCGGACTAACTATGGCAGTAACACCTAATACAGCATGAATATTAAATACATTTGAACCGATAAGGTTTCCGAGTGATATATCCGCATGTTTTCTTACTGCTGCAACAACACTAGTAGCTATTTCGGGTACTGATGTACCAAATGCTACAATTGTAACACCGATAAGATGATCAGACATTCCATAGGTTTGGGCAATACTAATAGCACCTTCCAAGAAAAATTCAGACCCAAATTTCAAGCCAATAATACCTAAAACAATGAACAGAATTCCAAAATAGAACTCACGACGTGTTACCTTTACAACGTTATTATTCTTCTTCGTTTCTTTTCTGGAGCTTCTAACAAGCATATAATTATAGATGGCCAGAACTGCAAGAAGAAACACACCTTCTTGAACAGAAATTTCCCGGTCAGCAATAATGATGAGGAAAATAATTGTTGCAGCAAAAAGTACGGGATAATCTACTTTTGCTACTTTCTTGTTAATGACCAAGGGGAAAACAAGGATCGTAATTGCCAACACCAATCCCATATTTGCAATATTAGACCCTACTACATTACCCAATGCAATATCAGGGTAGCCTTCAAGAGCAGCCAGTAAACTAACAAATAATTCAGGTGCTGAAGTTCCAAAAGAAACGACGGTTAATCCGACAACGAGGGTGGATATCTTAAAACGATAAGCAATACTTACTGCTCCTTTTACCAATAATTCACCTGAAACAAATAAAAGGAGAAGACCTCCAATAAGATATACTGTATCCATTATTCTGTATCTATTTTCGGTTCTTCACTTTTGTCTTCTTTAGACTTATCAACCTTCTCTTTAATTTCTGTTTTTAAACCTGGCACTACTTTGTTAGGCTCACTCTTCGATTTTTCGGCCAAAGGATTAATTGCTTCATTAATTGAATCCTTCACTTCCTTAATATTGTCTTTAACAACCCGTTTCGGTTTCTTAATAAAAGTATCTACATCTTTTTGAAAGGATGAAATGGTCTCCTTAATCTCCTTATCAATCTTCATATTCTCCTTCACTTCCTTTTCAATCCCATCTACACTCTGGCGAATATCTCTTTTAATATCATCGGTAGCATCCCTAACTTGGCGAAGTGCCTTTCCTAATGAAGATGCCATACCTGGGATGTTCTTCGACCCAAAAAACATAAGAATAAATATCATAATGATGATTACCTCACCCGTACTTATACTATTTAGAAATAGGTAGATCATTGTATAACTTTAAAACAAAAATAAGAAAGCCTTTTCAATTCAATGAAAAGGCTCTCAATAAAAATTAATTTATTTCAATTATTTTTCTTCTTCCTCAACACTACTCTTAAGATTCTTCGAAAAATCAACCAGTAGTGGTGTTGCGATAAATAGTGAAGAGTAAGTACCCACTATAACACCTATCATCAATGCAAACACAAATCCTCTGATCGAATCACCACCCAATACAAAGATGGATAGTAACACAACAAAAGTTGAAAGTGAGGTATTTACAGTTCGACTCAAGGTACTATTCAATGCATCATCTACGATTTCATTTGTTGGCTTACGTTTGTGCAGTCCAAGGTATTCACGAATACGGTCAAATACAACCACCGTATCATTGATCGAATAACCAACCACTGTCAGTATCGCTGCAATAAATGCCATATCGATCTCAAGGTTGAATGGTAAGATACCATAGAATATTGAGAATAAGCCGATCGTAATCAATACATCATGGAATACAGCGACCAATGCACTGGCTCCGTATTGCCATTTTCTAAATCTGAGTAAGATATATAAGAAGATCACCAACAGTGATAATCCAACTGCCATCAATGATTCATATTTAAAATCATTTGTAATGGTCGGATCCACTTTTCTTGATTCCTGAATTGAATAATCATCTCCGATCATATCCAAGCCTTTCTTCAATATAGTTTCAACTTTCTCATCTACATTCTCACCATCATCATCGATCAAGAATTTAGTAGTCACTTTTACTTGATTAGAAGCTCCAAACTGCTTCACTTCCGGTGGTAGTTTGTTTCCTTTATCATCTACAAACACTTGACCAAGATCAGCACGTAAGGCCTCCATATCAACCTTATCATCAAACTTGATAACGTAAGTTCTACCTCCAGTAAAATCTACTCCGAAGTTTAGTCCTTTTGTAGCTATAGACCCTAAACCGATTACAATTACAATTGCTGAAATGATATAAGCGAATTTCCTTTTTATTAGAAACTGAATAGATGAATTAGAAAATAATTTAGCCGTTAGTTTACTTGAGAAACTCAAGGTTTTTCCTTTATCTAATCTATTAGTAAAAATAATTCTGGTAATAAATATTGCAGAAAATAAGGAAGTAAAAATACCAATGATCAAGGTAGTTGCGAATCCTTTAATCGGACCCGATCCAAATACCAATAGAATAACAGCAGTAAGTAATGTGGTGATATTCGCATCGATAATTGCAGAATATGCTTTTTGATACCCTTCCTTAAGTGCTTGTTTAACTGTTCTACCAACGGCTAATTCTTCCTTGATCCTTTCAAAGATCAGTACATTCGCATCGATCGCCATACCTATCGTTAATACGATACCGGCAATACCAGGTAAGGTAAGTGCTGCTTGTAAGGAAGCTAACGCACCCATCAAGAAGAATAAGTTTGCTACCAAGGCAATATCAGAAACAAGTCCTGCACCTCGATAATAGAACACCATGTAAAACAGAATGATAACTA
>JAUVAY010000072.1 GCA_030591505.1 Flavobacteriales bacterium
GTGCCTTAAAATATGATTGGTATATTATTGAATTGGCCGGCTTATTTGTTTTGCTCGGCTTGGCTTCAGCAATTGTTGGAGGCTTAAATGCTTCACAAACGGTTAAGAGCTTTATTCGAGGAGCACAGGATCTATTGATGGCTGCATTAATAATTGGTTTTTCTAAAGCGATATTAGTGGTTGCTTCAGATGGAAAGATCATTGATACCGTATTATTCTCCATGTCAAATGCTGTAGGGGATTTTTCGCCTGTTGTAGCAGCCGAAGCAATGTTTATCGTTCAAGGATTTATCAATTTCTTCATTCCATCAGGTTCAGGACAAGCAGCGATTACGATGCCTTTAATGGCTCCTTTAGCTGATTTATTGGATGTTTCGAGGCAAACTGCCGTATTAGCCTATCAATTTGGAGACGGTCTTTTTAACTTGATAATCCCTACGTCAGGAGTAACGATGGGAATACTTGAAATGGCGAGAATCCCTTATAATGTATGGTTAAAGTGGATAGGCTTGTTTTTACTTGTTATGGTTATTGTTTCAATGATATTAATATCTATTCCTGCATCAGGATTATACCAATGGTAAAGATCAATTTATAAAGTCTCCTCGCAATTCTCTAAAGCGATTTCGTGCCTCATCTACAAACAAACTGTTCGGATAATCAGTTAAGATCTGTTGGTAAAGTTCACTTGCCTTTTCATTATCCTGATACTTACTTTGATACAATTCGGCCAGATAAAAAACAGCTTTATCAGCAAGAAGATCATCACTATAAATTGATAAAATAAGCCCTAGATATTCTTTAGCCTCATCATAGTTATGATCGCGAAAGCTTATCTGATATTTTTTAAAATAGATCTCATCCTGCAAGGAATGCCCTGGGAAATTTACTGAAATTGAGTCAAGTGTTTGAATTGCAGCGCTGTCTTTGTGCTGCAAATAAAGTAGATCAGCGCGAGCATACATTTCTAAAGGAAGTGTAATGGTATCCAGTGCTAAATTGTCAGATATAAGCAAAGATAGATCCATTGCATCATTGGCGATTAGTTTAGATGTTGAAGCCTTAAGAACATTTAATTGAGCGACTGCCCATCCAAAGTTTCCTGTATAATAATATAGTCGTGCATTTCTGAACTTGGCTTCATGTCCCAAAACATCATTTTTAAAATCTTTTTCAACTTGTAAATAGAGAAGCGATGCATCCCAAATCGAATTATTCAACATATAAATATCGGCAAGCTCTAATTTAATATGAGCTTTTATTTTAGGATAAATATTCGTGATTCTCATTGCATTTTCAAGCATAACTATAGCCGTATCAGAGTCTTGTTTGTAGTAGGCCTTTAGGTGTGCCCAGTGCATCATTAGCGTTGCTGTATTCTCATTAAGCCCCAGCTCTCTAAATGACCTTTCATATTCAAGATCTAATCGGTCGATGGCTTCAGAAACGATCGTTCCAGACTCGAAGATCTCTTCTTGCATCACTTCTATCCTTTCACTTTGGCAAAAAATATAGTAAGGATTGGTACTCCCTTTTTCAATGATGTATTCATAACATCTTATGGCTGTTTTATAGTCTTTATTTCCCTTTGCTATTCTTGCCAGATTTAATACACGATAACCATTTTCATTTAATCGTTTGTCAAGTGCGCGCGTTTGAATAAAGGCAGCGTAAAAATCCTGTTGTTGGATAAGCATCCAGATAAGCATTTCATTATAGTTGAGATTTTCCGGATGATCCTGAACACGTATATATAATGCTTCTCTTAAATAATTGGTCTTTTCGTTGGTTTCAGTAAAATCAAAATTTCTTCCTAAAGCGTTTTGAACGGTATTGATATAGGCCTCGTTCTCATTAATTAGATCAAGGTATTCATCGATCATTTCCGGAATATTCCCTCTAATCCCCTCAAGTGTAGCGAGTTCGTAATGAAATGAATATTGTCCGTCCAATTCTTTACGACCCTTTATGTAGGTTTCGTAAGCCAGATCAAGCTCATTTAGCTTAATGAAAGAATTAGCCATCGAAATGGTTTGATATTGACTCGGTCCAAGGTCTTTTATTGCTGTGCGAAATATTTTGTCTGCCTTTTCTCTTTCATCGATTAAAATATAGATTTCCCCTAAATTTACCTTGTAGTTTACCGATTTTGAACTTGATTTAATAAAGGATTTAACAAGCTTTATTGCCTCCGGATACATCTCCAGCTCAATCAGACATTTTCGGTAATTATCATATACTTTTCGAGTTCTGTTCGACTTAATTATCTTTTCATAATAAATAACTGCAATATCACAGTCACCGGAATTCACATAGCCCTCTGCAATTTCAATATCTGATTGCCCATAAGTGGGAAGTCTATAAAGACTTAATAATAAAAGAAGTATGTAAAACGGTATATTTCGCATTATTTATCTGAAGAAACTCCTTGTTGTCTGACCCTTTCGTAAAAATCCTTTCTAATATCAGGATAATCCTTCAGGGATTCTAATCGGCCTGTCATTTTTTTAATATGACTTTCAATTACTTTAAAAGCCATCACTTCATCATTTATATATTTTCGCGCATTGATCGCATCAATGGCCCCTTTATTTAAGTCGTCTAAAAGATCTTCAAATTGAGAAGTGCTATAAATAAGCTCTTTTTTTATTGATGAATATTCTGCTGGGAAACTCTCAGTTAGTTTACTTCCTGCTCTCACCGTCACTAAAAACACAGCGCCTAGGCTCATTGTTTCTTTTGTCAAACTATCTTTTATCCACTCAACATCATTCTTGATCAATGGTATTAATTCCATTACTGAAGTCGAATCTATTGAATCAAATTGCAGTGAATAGATACTTAATTGAGTTTTTAAAGAGTCAATTTGGGCAATTTCTTTACTATAGTCTTCTCGATTGCAAGATGTACTGAGTACGAAATAGAGCAGAATAAGCAGACTTGATAGTGTAAATAATGAGATCTTTTTCATTTAAAAATAATTTTTATCGCGTAGCTAATATTAATCAATAAAGTCAAAACCGGTATATGGGATTAATACCTTAGGTATTTTAATTCCCTTTGCACTTTGATTGTTTTCTAATAATGCTGCCAATATTCTTGGAAGGGCTAAAGCGCTTCCATTAAGCGTATGTACAAATTGATTTTTACCATCTTCGTTTTTATACCTGCATTTTAAGCGATTTGCTTGAAAAGTTTCAAAATTTGAAATAGAGCTTACCTCCAGCCACCTTTCCTGAGCAGCAGAATAAACCTCCATGTCGTAAGTAATGGCAGATGTAAAACCTAGATCACCTCCACATAAGCGTAAAGTTCGGAAAGGTAGTTCCAAACTGCGAAGTAAACCCTTCACGTGTTCTACCATTGTATCCAAAACTGTATAAGAATCTTTTGGGTTGACAATTTGAACGATCTCAACTTTTTCAAATTGATGAAGACGATTTAATCCCCTGACATGTTTTCCATAGGAACCTGCTTCACGACGAAAACAAGGTGTATGACCAGTTATTTTCTGTGGAAGATCATCTTGTTTAAGAACGGTGTCTCTGTATATATTGGTCAGCGGAACTTCAGCTGTTGGAATCAAATAAAGGTCATCAACTGCATCATGATACATTTGGCCTTCTTTATCTGGAAGTTGTCCGGTTCCGATTCCGGAAGCTTCATTTACAAGAAGGGGAGGCATCATTTCTGTATATCCGGCCTTTGTAGCTTCAACAAGAAAATAATTGATCAAGGCTCGTTGTAGTCGAGCTCCTTTTCCTGTATATAAAGGAAAACCTGCTCCTGTAATTTTTACGCCCAATTCGAAATCTATAAGCTTATATTTTGTTGCTAATTCCCAATGAGGGAGATTACCTGGATATAGGTCTGGAATACTTCCTTCTTCATCTACTACATCATTATCATCTTCGGTCAATCCTTTTGGAACCAAGTTATTAGGAACATTGGGAAGTTGATATAATAAACTTAAAAGTTCTTTTTCAGTTTCTTCCAATTGAATTTTATAGCTATCGACAAGCTTCTTTAATTCAACGGTTTTATCTTTTAAAACTATAGCTTCTTCTTGCTTACCGCTTTTAAACAGTCCTCCTATTTCTTTAGAAATTTTATTAAGATCCCCTTTATTTTGATCCATTTTTCCTTGAGTACTTCTTCTCTTTTCATCAAGTGAAATAATTAGGTCAACCGTTTCAGTGAAATCCTTTCCTCTTTTCTTGAGGTTTTCGATCACGTGATCTCTTTCTTCTCGGATTCGTTGTAATTCTAACATTTGTTAATTTCTATAAATGATATGTAAAAATAAGAAAGCAAAAAAAAACTCCTCTATTTAGAGGAGTTTTTATAAGTCTATTTATAACAATTCTTATTCCTCAGTAAATGGAACTACTGAAACGTAAGATCTATTGTTTCTTTTTTTTCTAAATTCAACTAAACCATCAGATAAAGCATATAAAGTATGGTCTCTTCCCATTCCTACATTATTACCCGGATGATGTGTTGTCCCTCTTTGTCTAACCAAGATGTTACCTGATATAGCCAATTGTCCGCCAAAGATTTTAACTCCAAGACGTTTACTTTCCGATTCTCTTCCGTTTTTCGAACTACCTGCTCCTTTCTTATGTGCCATGGTATTACAATTTTAGAAGGCTTAAGCCTTGATGTTATTAATCTTTACAGATGTTAAATACTGTCGGTGACCATTTTTCTTACGGTAACCTTTTCTTCTTTTCTTTTTAAAGACGATCACTTTGTCGCCTTTAAGATGCTCTAATACGGTTACTTCAACCGATGCACCTTTTACAGCTGGGGCGCCAACTTTCACCTTTCCATCGTTATCTACCAAAAGAACATTGTCAAAAGAAACTTTATCTCCTTCTTTTTGGTCTAAACGATGTACAAAGATCTGCTGGTCTTTTACAACTTTAAATTGTTGCCCTGCTATCTCT
This sequence comes from Flavobacteriales bacterium, assembly GCA_030591505.1. Lineage (GTDB taxonomy): Bacteria > Bacteroidota > Bacteroidia > Flavobacteriales_D > JAHECK01 > JAHECK01. Next base: position 4,950 of record JAUVAY010000072.1, read on the forward strand.
ACAATTGCATACATGTTATATGATTTTATATTAACTTTACTTTTTAGGGGTGCAAATTTAGTAATAAATGACTTCCCTACAACTATTTAATCTATCAAAATCACTTCGGGTCAATAGTAAGGGCCTAAACTACCAACATTTAATATGAAAGTTTACAAATCAATAAGTATAATTTTGTTTTTAGTGATATTATCAGGGTTTTTAAATAGTGGGTATGGGCAGGCTGATACTTCATCAGTTGCTAAAACAACATTAAATCTAGAAGCCTATTTAGATATATTTTATTCTTATGATTTTAATGAACCTGATTCTGACTTTAGATTACCGTATATCGTTAATCATAACAGGCATAATGAGTTTAACTTAAATTTAGGGAGTATCGGGGTGTCAGTTGATAACGAACAATATCATGCGAATTTGGTTTTACAAACGGGAACTTATGCAAAAGATAACTATGCGGCTGAAGAACTTATCATGCAATCTATCAATGAGGCAAGTGCAGGTTTGGCACTGACAAAGAATCGAAAATTATGGTTGGATGCAGGTATATTGGGCTCGCATATTGGTTATGAAAGTCCATATCAGATCTATGATCTTACATTGACACGAACTATTATGGCGGAAGCAGCTCCTTACTTTTTTACAGGAGCCAAATTGACCTATACATTTAATGAGCGATGGATGTTTATGGCGATGATCACTAATGGATGGCAAAGAATAAAAAGGGTGGAAGGGAATTCAATGATGTCGTACGGAACGCAATTACAATATACACCTTCCAACAAAGTTCAGGTTAATTGGAATACTTTTATTGGTACTGATGATCCGGATGATATAAGAAAAATGAGGTATTTTAATGAGATCTACGCCTTGATCAATATTAATGAAAAGTGGGAAGTGCAAGCAGGATTTGATTATGGGATGCAACAAGAGAGTAAGGGAAGTAGTACTTATGATCAATGGTTTTTGGCATCTGTTATTGCTCGGTATTCATTTAATTCAAGTTGGACAGTTAGTGCCAGAGGAGAGTATATAAATGATGTGAATAAAGTGGTGATTGCGAATCCATCACCTAATGATTTTGTTTGTTACGGCATTTCAGCAAATTTGGATTATAGTCCAATTAAAAATGTAATTGCCCGAGTAGAAGGGCGTTATTTATTTTCTGAGAATGATGTTTTCGTACTTGATGATGATTATGTAAATAATGATTTATTTATCACCTTTTCACTTAGCATAGGATTTGGAAAGAAGTTAAATCTTTAAAAAATAAATTGCAAATATACACCGGGACCTCTATAAGAATAGTAGTAGTCTCCTGTGAATTTTGGTGCATCAATGGATAGATCAAGAACGAATACGGTATAGGCTAGTCCAGCTCTTAACCATGATGTAACTTCATAATCAAGTCCTAATTTTAGATTATTAATATTTCCAGCAAAGCCACCTATCTTTAAGAAAAAGAAGGAATGAGATGCGGAAAAGCGTAATTTTGGCGCGATCTCATAATTGAATTTATACCCAAAACTAGGTAGAGGTGCAGTAAAGCTATTTCTTTCACTAATATTTTGAGAATCCATATCCAAACCTGTTTTATAACCGAGTATGAAGAAATTGACAAACACAGAGAGATTAGCCTTTTTACTATTAATAAAAGAATACATATAACCCACACTCCATATTTGAGTATTAACGAAAGCTCGTATTTCTACACCTTCCGGTATCTCAATATTTCCATATTCAAACTTTTCACTAATATTTACTTCAGTACTCCTAAAAATTGCATAATACTCAGCATATACTGATGAATGACGTGTAAATGAGTAGCGTGCATCAAAGCTTGGAATAGTTTTACTATCGGGAAAACCTAAAAGCTTCTCAAAACTTATTGTAGCACCCAATACGCCGTATGGCCCTGTGATCCGTATTTCTGAATCAAAATTAGCGTAAGACAAAACAGTGTTGATCTCAAATCTTCTTCCTTTTAGGACTTCTTTATTTAAACGTTTCTTCTCAGCCTTCTTTTCAACTTTTGTTTGTGTTTTAGTAGAGTTACCTGTTTCTGTCGTTTCACTTTGTGCTATAGAGTAGTTTGCAGAGAAAGTGAAAAGCAATAGAAGAGTAGCTAATTTGAAAAAAGAAAAGTATTGATTTCTCATATTATAAAATTTATTAATTAACGGCGTCTCCCGCCTCCGCCACCTCTTGATCCGCCACCACTTCGGCTACCTCCATAAGAACCTGAACCAGAAGATCGATTGTAATTCGAATTACCTCTTGATCTACTTTGTGAAGCGCGATCTAATTGTTGCTGAGAAGACCTACTACTTGCATTTTGACTTTTACTCGATTGACTTTTATTCGCCGCCTGGCTTTTGTCTTTTGTTTGATTTGTTTTTGAACCGGTTGAAGCACGATTGCTAGCATTCGTCTTATTATTATTTGATTTGTTTTCAAAACTACCGTCTTTCTTTTGCTGATACACCTGTCCTTGTTTATTGGTGTACATATTATTTTGTTTTGTACTGGGCTTAGCTCGTCCTGCATTTGCAGCATTTGAAGGTTTGCTTCTATTTACATTTCCCGTTTGTTTAACTCCACTTGCTCTATTAGCATAAACATTACTTCTGTTATTTCTATTTCCGGCAGCATACCCAGCTCTTGCTCCCTGGCTGTAGCCCCTGTTGTAACCATGACGATAACCTCGATTATAACCACTTCTATAACCATAGCGATATCCTCTTGGACCCCAGCAGCCATAAGGGTGATGTCCCCAACCAATGCTTATCCCAACAGTAAATCCCCAGCCTGAATAAGGGTTGTAATGTACTCCATAGCCATAGGTGACTGGACGTGGATAATAATAGGACCCATACCAATAAGGATAATGGTATCCTGTACCATATACTACAACACCACCATAAACATATGAATAAGTATAACCGGGATAATAGCCAACATAGACTATGTCGGGTGTAGAATCATAAACATAAACATACTTTACATTATATACCGGTGATTCCGGTGGGATCTCATCCACTGCATCGGGTCTTTCAGCACTCACCTCCCATGGTCCTGTCGATTTATTGGAAACAAACCAAATTGCATCATCAACGCAATAGTATTTTTTATCAATTAAAAGCACAGTTTTATCAGTGTTTACCGCGTAGGACATGCTTGTTCCTGTAATAGTTTCAAATTTGGGTTCTCCATCATACGTAACTTCTACGCTAGCTGTTTTTCTATCAACCTTAGCTGTTTGGGGAATGCTTTGTTCAAGTAAGGCATCTTGTGCTTCTGGCGTATTAGGAATTGATGACCTGACATTTGCTATATCACTGTCTTCAGGTATGTTTGGAAAATCTTTTGGCAGATCTTCAGGTTCTGCAAATTTCCAATCACCATCTTTCAAGGTTTTAGAATGGTACCATCGTCCGGCAAGCAATATATAATGCTCTTGTGATTCAATATCCATTATGATATCATCTTCAGTATTTGATGCATACAGTAATCCTGTTCCTTCGATGCTTTTATAATCTGGTTCACCATCGCAAGAGATCAATTCTGAAGATTTTGTTACAATAATCAAATCTGGAGCTTCTGTTTGAGCAAGTTGAATAGAATCCAATTCTATGTCTCCACCGTACTTATCTGCAAATTTCTGAACGTTTTTAGGTGTATTGTCGATTGTTGAATAATCACTTGAAAGTGCTCCTGAACTAAACCAGAATTTACCATCCTTTATAAAGTACGTGTCATCTGTTTTAACAATAAAAAATTGTGTATTAACAACGTACTCCAGTTTGAATTCATCATCTTTTTGATAAATAGGGTCACCGTCAATGCTAATTAGTTGAGTAGGTGATGTTCTAAAAAATATATCTGGAGGAGTGTTATTTAATTGTACAGATAGACTTTTTTTATCTTCAATATCATCCATGCTTGCTATCAACCGATCGAGTGACATCACAATATTCCAGCTCTCTAATTCTTTTTCAAGAATTGAAGAGTATTTCTTTATTTTTTCTTCACTCTCCAGATTTGGAAAATTTATTTTAGGAACACTTACATTTTCAAAAACAACAGTTCTGTCGTCTAAGTCAGTTGAAACAAGGCCCTTGATCCATATCGCACCAAATACCATTTCATCATTTTGGCTAACAGAAACAGCCATCCTACCTTCCAGGTTATTTCCTTCAAAGACCTCCAATTGGGGTTGATAAAGTGTGATTGTAGCCTTCTCTGTTTCTATTTCTCTTGGCCAGGTTAATTCGGTGTAATCTGTCTGGCTTATTGTATTTATCGGGTTAAATACTAATGTGATTAATAAAAGAAATACAATTTTCATTTTTTAGCTTTAAATATTAAGTGCAAATATACATTATGGATGTTCTGATGCCTCCTCTTTGTTATTGGAATCCATCCAATCCGTAAATAATTGATAAGTCAAGGCTAAAACAACAGATCCAACAAACAATCCTATCATTCCAAAAAGCATCATTCCTCCAATAGAACCAATTAAAATGATCAACATCGGAATTTCAACTCCACGACCTAATAAAAGAGGTTTTAAAATATTATCACTCATTCCTGCTAACAAAGAATAAATTGTAAATATTACAGCAACCGTAGTGCTTTCGATAGAAAAAACATAGATAATTATTGGGATAACAATAATAATTGCAGGTACTTGAACCAAAGCGATAATAAATACGACTAGGGTAAGAAGTGAAGCACCTGGCAAGCCGACTGCCCAAAATCCGATTCCCAATAGTGTAGCTTGTATTAAGGCTACACCGACTACACCTTTAACAACACTTTGAATGGTAGCTTTTGAATTGTCAATTATTCGTTTTCCATTTTTACCAGCTAATTTGTCAACGAGATCAACAGAGAAAAGATAAGCTTTATCTGAAGTTGTTAGGAACATTCCTGAGATGATCAAAGCAAATATAAAAATGAATATACTACCAATAAGTCCACCAATAGAGCCTAATAACCAAGTTCCTACTTGATTGAAATGATCCCCAAATTTCTCAATCGCAGATGCTAAATTGTTTGATGATAACTGCCAAAACTCATATATAGGTTTACCTACTACAGGCCAATCAGCTACATCTTGAGACGGAGGAGGGATGCTAAATGAACCACTTTTTAAACCCTCGGATAAATTAGTTAAACTATCAATTGTTGTGTTTAAAAATAGAATGGAGGGTATAATAATCAGAGTGAGTAAAACAATAGTTAAAATAGTTGCTGAGGCCTTATTTTTTCCTTTAAGTAAATTAGTGAGTTTTTTATGTAAAGGATAAAAAGTTACGGCTATTATAATTCCCCAAACGATTAATAATAAGAAGGGTTTAAAGATTAAAAAACTGATCATCAGGATTAAAAAGATCAATCCGATGCGTAATGCTCCTTCAATGGACCAAGAAATAAAGTTTTGCTTATTCATAATTGATTATTTAGGTTTCTAATTATTATTAAACTGTAATGAGTCAAGACTATTATTAATTATCATTTCTTCTTCAGATGAAAGCCATCCTCCACCCAATGATTTGTATAATAAAATGTAGGAATTTAAAACATTTAGTCGAGCTAAAACATAATCCAGTTGCGATCCAAATGATTGTCGTTGTTGTTCAAGTACTTCAAGGTAGGTGGTTAACCCTTCCGTATATCTCACCATAGAAAGAGATTCAGAGCTCATTGCTGTTAAGGAGCGAGATTCTTGTGCAAGCATTTCTTCTTCATAAGTGTTGATCTTAACAAGTGCATCTTCAACTTCCTTGAAGGCCTGAAGTACGGTGCTTTCATACTCCATTAATGAAGCATACGTATTATATCTGGCTATATCTACTCTGCGTTTGTTTTTACCGAATTGAAAAATAGGTCCCAGTAGATTAGCACTTGAAGACCAAGCTAAACCAGCTGCATTTAATGAGCTTAGGTCATTACTTGCAACACCTAACAATCCCGTTAAACTTAGAGAAGGCCATCTCAATGCTTCGGCAACTCCAACTTGTGCGTTCTGGGCTTCAAAAGCTGCTTCTGCTGCCCGGATATCTGGCCGTCTTTCCAATATTTCAGATGGTATACCTATAGGAATGTCCAATTTATAATCTTGCTCCATAAAAGAAAGGCCTGTTTCAATAACCTTTGGATTTTCTCCTATTAAATTACTTAAGGAATTTTCATTTAGTGCAATTGCTCTTTTAAACCCGGGAATTACTGTTGCTGCAACATCACGTTGAAGTTTTGACTGATTTAGATCCATTTCAGAAATCGTCCCCCCTTCAAATTTATCCAGCATTATCATTAAGCCATCATTTCTGGAATCAAGCGTAAGTTCAGCTATTTCTAATTGTTTTTGTGCAGCTAGAATGGTGAAATAGGAAGTAGCAACGGCTGTTATAAGGCTTATTTGCACACTTCTTTTTCCGTACTCTGACGCTACATATTGTGCTCGAGCTGCCTCGTTTAATCGACGATATTTTCCCCAAAAACCAATTTCCCATACCAATTCGGGGTAGGCATAGAAATTATTTTGATTACTCCCTCCTGTACCGGATCCACCTACACCAACTAAGTAGTTAAATGATGGCCACTGATCTGCTTTTGTAAAACCGATATTTGCTCTTGCAGCATTTACTTTAGCAGCCGTTGCAAGTACATCACGATTATTTTCTAATGCGGATACAATTAAAGTATCCAAAACAGGATCTTGAAATAATTCCCACCAGCGTAAGTTGATCATCGAATCATTAGGATTGATAGTGTCAAAACGAAAAGCTTCAGGGCTTTCTACAACAGGTTGTTGAAAATCAGGTCCCAACATACAAGAACTCATGTAAAGAAGTAAAGTGCTGCTTAAGATGAGTAAGATCTTTTTCATACTACTTAACATTTTCGATTGAGAGATGTTGATTCATTGATACTTTCCTTATTCTTTTATTTCGTAAATGCTTTTTCCATTCTTCAATAAAGCCAAAAGCCACAACAACATATGTTACGGCTATAAAAATTTGAAAAACTCTTACCCAAACGATACTTCCAGCATCATCGTCACTGGCAAATACAGAACCTAGTATAACTAAAGTAGTAGAAAATGCAGTTGCCACTACCTTTCCAATCGGTTTTTCAGTCATAACAATTAAACCATAACTAAGAGCAATTAAAAATGTAAGGAGTAACAAGTAATAGAATTCGGGCACTACTGTCATTACATTATAAAACAAAATACTAACGATTCCACCAATTAAATTTCCAAGGATGAGGAATTTACCCACTTTAAAATCTTTGGAAACTGCTGGCATACTGGCTAGAATTGCAACAAATATCAGAATAAGTATTCCTCCGTTCCATTGGAATAGATTAAAAGCTAACATGATAGGGAATATCACCGCTGTGCTTTCTAGGGCATTTGTAAATCTTTCTTTATCTGTTAAGACTTTAACAGCTTGTTTTGTTTTAGTTTCTAATTGTACTTCAATTCCTTTAGGATTTGGAATGATGGCATAAATGAACCAAGTGATAATAACCGTTACAAAGGCGCCAAGAAAAAGTAGGCGTGCAATAATAAGGGATAGGTTTTGAGAACTTAAAGCCATCATCGGGATAAGTAGAATAGCAATTAATAACCACGTTTTAAGCAAAGCAGGAATAGCTGTTTCACGTGCATAAAAGATGTGCATCAGAACAAGAAACATAATTGGCAGATAGACAAAAGGAAAGCCGACGAGCTTGGCAATGAGTAAGCCGCTAAAAGAGGCAAAACCAATTACAAATAAAAATTTTAGTCCGTTTTTAAAACTTAATGGTAATGCGGGTGGAACGAGAAACCCTAATAACAAAACAGGAACAAGGTAGCTAAGAAGCCATCCAAATCCTTGAGCAATGGCCATCGCTAGGCTCACGCCTAATGCATAGCGAAGGACTCTGATCTGATATAGTTTCGATTTCATATAAAAAGCTATCTGATATAGGATAGTTTACTGTTTATCCAAATTTGAAGATTCCCAATTTTATTTAACCATTTATTATCACCGGAAAACACAACAACATCTACCTGACCTCCATTTCTACATAATTTAAATGCTTCAGGGTCTGAGATCTCTATGATCACTGGTATTCGCTGAGGATCTCGTAACCATGTTGAAGATGAATTAACCGAAGGTAATTCTCCTTTGTTTGTAGTGTTTCCTGAGTTCACTCCATACCCTATACTCATTATTTTTCCACTGAATATTCTTCCAGGAGCAACATCAAAAAAGTAATTTACAGAATCACCAATTTCAATATGCGATAAATTGTTCTCTTTCAGGTCAGCTTGAATCCATTTGCTTTCGGAACTAACAAAAGTGGCAATTGCTTGACCTGCATTACAATAATATCCAACATCAACATTGAAGCTTTCTACATAGCCATCAAACATCGCATATATTTTAGTGAATTCCAGATCTAACTGTGCAGTTTGAAGTTGATTTAGCGCCATTCTAAGTTGAGGGTTTTCCGGGCCAGTAATTCCTAATTGGGTCTTTGCTTTTTCAAGGTTTGCTTCTGATGAAGCTAGTCGTTCTATCGCTTGATTCAATGATGTTTCTACACGGTCAATGTCGGACTGTGACATGGCTCCAGGATTTTTGTCATGTATTCTCATTACCCGATCGTAATTTCGTTGTGCCCTATCTAATTGTGCATTTGCTACTCCTACACTACTGGCTGCAGATTTCACTCCGGCACTTTGGGCTCCTACTTGTTGAGCTGTATTGTCAAAGTTGGCCTCTGCTTGTTTTACTGCTAATAAATAGGGTCTTGGGTCTATTTCAAATAAAATTTCATCTTGTTCAACCCGACTGTGTAGTTGAATATTAACGTTTTGCAAATAGCCTGAAACTCGTGGAGTAATAGGAATATAGATTTCGCTTACACGTGCAAGGTCAGTATAAGGCGTATGTCGATCGGCCATCACATGCCAATAAAAAAACACACTACTTAAGAGTAGAATAGTCCATGTTAAAATAACGATAGGACTTCTTTTTTTAATCTTCTCTTCAGGTTCTACATTTTGTTTTTCAACATCTTTATTCGCTGTATCGTCTTCAGCCATTGCTTCGTTTTATTAATTAATACTGAATTGATGTTTTCAATATAAAATCATTTATCATTATTCCTTTTGATAAAGGAATATTAAATATAATAGTAGGATTTCAATTACACTATTTTTATTTAGTTTAGTCTTCTGAAAACTATTTTTATGAAACTAAACTCTCCAATTTCTTCATTTTATAATTATTTTCCATTAGCCTTATTATCATTGCTGCTTTTCTCATGTGGAGAAAACCAAGAAAAAAAGGAAATGTCTCCCACCGATATTTCGGTTGTGAAGGTCATTCATAAAGAAACACCAATTTATAAAGAATTTGTTGGACAGATGTACGGATTGAAAGATATCCCGATACGAGCACGAGTACAGGGTTTTTTAGAAGGTATCTTCTTTGATGAAGGACGTGCAGTCAAAAAGGGGCAATTACTGTACACCATAGATCCTCAGCCTTTTATGGCTGAATTGGCTTCTAAGGAAAGTGCATTGGCAGAAGCGAAGACCTTATTGGTAAATGCGGAAAATGAATTGCAAAGGTATATACCATTGGCCGAAACAAATGCAGTAAGTAAAAGTGATTTGGATGCAGCTCAAGCTACACGAGATGCTGCGGTTTCTTCTGTTGATGCAGCAAGAGCGAATCTAAAGTTAGCCGAAATCAATTTGAGTTATACTAATATTAAGGCTCCTATTTATGGAATGATTGGTAAAACAGAAGCCAGAGAAGGTGAATTTGTTGGAAAGGA
>JAUVAY010000042.1 GCA_030591505.1 Flavobacteriales bacterium
ACTGATGATGTTAATCTAAGTGGAGACACAAAAGTACGTTTTCATTATGATGATGCTAACGTTTGGGCCTGGTGGTGGGCGATTGATAATGTAGTAATTAGCTCTGTTGACTGTTTAGCACCACTTAATGCAATGGTTACGCAATTGGGAGCTATTTCTACTCAGGTATCATGGGATTCCGGTTCAGGAACAAGTGACCTAGCTTATGGACCTGCAGGTTTCGATATTAACGATATTGTTGCTACCGGTGGAACATTAGTTACTGGAGCGTCTAACCCATATGACATATCAGGATTAAGTCCTGAAACGGATTATGAATTTTATGTAATGGACGATTGTGGTGTGGATGGAATGAGCCCTTGGGCTGGACCTGTAGCTTTTACGACTACAGTTGGCTGTCCTGATGTTGTTTTTAATGGTTTCTCAAACCCTGCAGCAACTTCAATGGATATAGCATTTACACAAGGTTTTGGTGACGTATACGTAATTTATGGCGAACCTGGTTTTATTCTTGGTTCAGCTGGAGATACTGTTTTTGCTGGTACTTCTCCTTTTACTCTTGATGGATTAACAGACCTTACTTTTTACGATGTTTATTTATTTATGGATTGTGAAGGAGATGGTTTAGGTTTTTCGAATAATGTCGGACCTTATAGCTTTAATACACTCGTTGACGGACCAGGTACTACCTGTTTAGATCCAATTGTATTAGGATCATTACCGTATAGCGAAGTAGGTTCTACTTTCTGTGGTTACGGAAATAATATACAGTACTCTAACTGTTTTAATTTTACTTCTACAACGGATGAAGTTATTTTTGCCTACTCTCCTACTACTGATGGTGAGATAATCGCTATTTCTTTAGCAAATATAAGTGGTAATTATGCTTTTGTTTCAATATTAGATGGATGTCCTGATGATGTAGATGCTACATGTATAGCTAGTGGATCGAGCGGTTTTGATAACCCTGAAATGCTTATTGATGGTATTGAATTAGTAAATGGAACGATCTATTACATTATGATCTCTACTTATTCATGGAATGATTGCTTGACTTACGACCTTGTAATTCAAGGGATTACATGCGCTACTCCGGAATTACTGTCTGCAACTTCAAATTCAGACGGAAGTGCGGAGTTAACATGGACTTCAATGAGTGCTGCAACAAATTTCCAAATTGAATGGGGAGTAACAGGATTTCTTCCTGGTGAAGGAACAGAAGTTAATGGTGAATATGGTGTTGACGGACCTCCTGTAACAATTACTGGTCTTACATCAGAAAACAATTATGAGTTTTATGTTATCGACTTATGTGGTATAGGTGACTTTAGCTTACCATCCGTACGCTATGAATTTTCCGGACCACCTCCTGCCAATGATCAATGTGCAGATGCTATTTCGATAGCTTGTGGAGATATTGTAACGGGTAATACCGCAGCTGCTACCACAACTGGTAATCCTGAGGACTTTTGTGGAACGAACTTATCTGCAGCAAGTGTATGGTATTCATTTGTTGGAACTGGAGATGATGTAACCTTAAGTACTGATGGATCGGATTATGATACTAAACTTCATTTATTTTCAGGAGACTGTGATAATTTAGTTTGTGTTGATGGTGACGATGATGGAGGTGCTGGTTTACAGTCTTATATATATGCAAACACTGTAGTTGGTGAAACATACTATGTAATTGTTTCAGGGTTCTCATCTAGTACAGGGCTTTATACCCTTGAGTACAATTGTATTACTTGTGGTCTGATAAGCGGATTAACAGTTGGAGCTACAGATGTTTCAGCTACTGCCAATTGGGTTACATCAAATACAGGCGCTACTTATTCTGTTGAATACGGTCCTGTTGGATTTACTCAAGGAACGGGTACAGATATAACAGGTACTGTTGGTACTGATGGTCCACCGGTAGATATTACTGGATTAACTGCAGGAGCAACGTACGATGTTTATGTATATGAAATTTGTGAGCCAGGTGATACAAATCAAACCTTAGAAGCTGAATTTACAACCAATCTTTTACCACCTCCAGGTAATGACCTATGCTCAACCGCATATCCAATTGCTTGTGGCGGATCTGATTCTGGTTCAACTGTAGACGCAACGCAGATCGGTAATCCTTTAGGTAATATATGTGGCTTCGCTACATTAAATTCAAATGCTGTTTGGTACACCTTCGTAGGTAATGACCAATTAACATCAATAGATCTTTGTGGGTCTGATTTCGATACAGAACTCTTTGTATTCACTGGAGATTGCGATAGCTTAGAATGTTATGTTGTTGCTGATGGAAATGGTGGAAATTGCACAAGTTGGCAACAATCTTACACTGAATTTTTTGCCGAAGATGGTGTCACCTATTACATTGCGGTTGCAGGTTGGTGGGTTACCTATAGCGGTAACTACGTTATTTCAATGGAATGTACTGCTTGTGGAGATCCTAGTGCGCCTTCTGTAAGTGTAACTGATGTTTCTGCAACCTTATCATGGGATACTTACCTTCCAGGAGCTGACTACACACTAGCTTGGGGTGCTTCCGGAACAGACCTTTGGGTTGACGGTACAATTGTTACTGGAAACAATAATGATCTACCCGTACAATTGACTGGACTGTTAGCAGGCGAAACATACGATGTTTGTTTCTATGAATATTGTGCTGCAGATGCTGTAAATACTGATACATTGTGTTTCTCATTTACAACTAATTTACTTCCTCCTCCAGCAAATGACAATATTTGTGATGCAGTTGATTTGGTTGAAGGTGAAGTTCTAGAAACATCTAATTTATACGCTACAACCCAATTTGATGAACCTATACCTCCGGCAACCGGTTGTGCAGATCCAAACCAAATGGGATGGTGTAATAGTAATATTAGCAATTCAACTTGGTATACATATACACCTGCTTCTGACGGAGTAGCTACAATATCTACTTGTCATGTTGGTTCTTATGATACCCAACTTGCGGTTTATACAGGAGATTGTAATGATCTTGCTAATCTAGTTCTTGTTGCTGCAAATGACGATCAAATCGGTGGATGTTCAGATGCAACTTGGGCGTCTACTGTAAACGTTTGTGTAGAAAGTGGAGTTACCTACTATATACAAGTTGATCCCTACAGTTCATTCGGAAATGGTGGAGACTTCCTAATCTCTGCTGATCTATCTGTAATTTCAGCAACTAACGTGGTAGCTATATCTGATGGAAGTAGTGCTTCTATCACTTGGGATTACACAAATGACCTGGGAGATGTTGACTTTACCTTAGTATATGTTAACACAAACAATGGAGATAGTTTATCTATGACCGGAAATACGGCAGAACTTCCTGTTTTACTTACAGGATTGGCTGATGGTAATTACGAGTTCTATATCTATATGAATGATGATTGTAATACTACTGTTGGACCTCTTTCATTCGATGTATTGGATGGTATCAATGAGTTGAACTTTGATTATAACGTAACTGTTTATCCTAACCCTGTTAAAGACAAATTAATTATTGAAGTGAATGCAGATCTATCTGCAGGTACTACAATAAGTATTATTAGTCTACAAGGTAAGGTTGTATACATGGAATCAGTAAAAGAAAATACTTCTGATTTCAGAACAGAAATTGATGTGGACAATTATGCGAGAGGTATGTATCTCTTAAGATTAGAAGATGAAAATTCATCTATTCAACAACGTATTATTGTACAATAATAAGTCTGACTAAATAGAAAGGCTGTCATTTAAATAATGGCAGCCTTTTTTTTTATTAAATAATTCAAGATTTATAATCCGCAATCCACACTTAGATGCAAATTGTAGAAATACAGATCATCAGAAAGATGAACAATATCCATGAGCATTTTATGACTGGTCTTCATTCCAGTAATGATAATTCCTAATCCCGCTCCCCCCTTAATGGAAACATCACCATTAAAAAGAATTTCTTTGTGATAAGATCGTAGTTCCTCAGAACTCATCAGGTTGATCTTTTTGATCTCTGCTTCGAGGTGTTCTTTATCTTTAGAATTAATAAGGTTTCCAAAACGTAGATCGTACTCCTTCTTATCATACGAAAGCATAAATACACCAAGTAAGTGCCCATCAATGGTTTTGCTTCCATGTAACTTGATATTCTGTAATCCCTCAACGGTAATACTAAAAACTCGCTTTGCCGATCTTTTGGATTCATTCAATAAAGACAAACTAGCCTCCATTTTCTCTAAGAGCTGATTTACTCGAGATTGAGAGAAATGCCCAAAAAAGGAAATAAGAACCTTCTTATCCATTTGAATCTCTTCAAATGTTCTTGTGTAATGGTCATTACACTCGTCGAAAAGTTTAGAAGGCGCTTTCATTTACTAACAAATATAAAAAATTATTTGAATCTCAAGTTTTCTAGTTGGTTGACTTACTGTATATTATATACGAAAATCCGTTAAAAAGGTTCATTCACCTTTAATTGCAATAAACAACCTTTCGTTGTTCTTTTTTGTTCGCTTGTTGGAATAATTCTTGTCTTAAAAAATATTATTTACTTCTTTTTACTCATAAATACTTTGAACAAAGTGCATTTATTAATACTTTAAGCGCAAGCGACTAATTGTGAATAAACTACTTCTTATTATTGGGCTATTACTTCTTTTTCCCTTCTCAGGAAAGGCTACCCATTTAATTGGAGGTGAAATAACTTATCAATGCATTGGATATAATGAGACCAACGATACCTATTCTTATGAAGTTACATTAACTGTTTATCGAGATTGTGGTCCAGCAAACGTTAATAATACTTTTTTTGATGATGTTGCCTACATAGGTGTTTATGAAGGAACCTTTCTATATGATACGGAATTAATCTATTACCCCGGTTTTAATTCAAATATAAATACAGATCTGAATAGTGAATGCGTCAGCGTTCCCATTTCAGCCTGCGTACAAAAAGCTGTCTATATCTCTACTATTACTTTGGACTTTGATAATGGTGGTTACGACTTGGTATATCAGCGATGTTGTAGAAACTGGAGTATTAGTAATATTAACAGTGCAGGGGCTACCGGAATGACATTACATGCTTTTATTCCCGAACCTGTGGATAGCACTTGCAATAGTTCTCCGACATTTGATGTATTACCTCCAGCATTTTTATGCAATGACTACGATCTGGATTTGGATTTTTCAGCCAGTGATGCAGACGGTGATTCTTTGGTGTATGAATTATGTACACCTTTCTATGGTGCCAGTGTGGATGATCCACAACCTTTCGAACCTGAAGCCCCTCCTTTTTACAATGTTTCATGGTCTTCAAGCTACAGTGCTAGTGCTCCATTTAGTACTGTGAATGGCCTGGACCTTAATTCCCAAACAGGTATTTTAACTGGGACTCCGAATGAAATAGGAATTTTCGCTATTGCCATCTGTGTAAAAGAATATCGAAATGGGGTGCTTCTTTCACAGATCTCTAGAGATTATCAAATTAATATCTACAATTGTCCCTCAACAATAGAATCTGTTTTTGCTGAACAATTAGCAATTGACCTCTGCTCGGGTATGGAAATTACTTTTGAGAATATTTCATCAAATAGTTCGGAGTTCTTTTGGGATTTTGGTGTAGAAGACATGGAAAGTGACACTTCTATTGAAAGTGAACCTACTTTTATTTTTCCTGAACCAGGAGAATATACTGTGATGCTAATTGCACAACCAGGTGGTGAATGCGCCGATACTTCCTTCCAAACATATTCTATCGAAAATCCAATAAGTGCATTTTTTGATATTCCAGAAATAAATTGTGATACCCTTACTACTTTTTCATTTTTAGCTCAAGGGGATTATACAGGAATAGCTAGTTTCTATTGGACATTTGGTAGTGGACAAATAAGTGAAATAGAAAACCCAGGAGAGATTACATTCCCTGGACCAGGATCTTATAATATTTCACTTACCGTACAGGCAAATGGTTGCCTGAGTAATTATATCGGCCAGGTAGTAATACCTGAAGATGTAGATGCAGTTATTATTCCCCAATCTGAATTTTGCAATGGCTATGAGATCACTATAGAAAACGCCAGTAATAATGCCCAAGAATATCAATGGATCATTGGAGATCCAGGTGAAGAGTTTTATTCCACTTCTATTTCGCCCACTATAACTTTTGCGAATGAAGGTATCTATCCCGCAACATTGATCGCTTACAACGATCTAGCATGTCCCGACACAGCAACAGCCTTATTTGAAGTTTTTCCTTATATGATGCCTTACTTTGATATCCCTTTTGATGTTTACTGTTTTGATACACAAGAAATTGTTTTTGAAGCAGAAGGTAGCTTTCAGGATTTTGCCACAATTTTATGGGAGTTTGGTGATCTGGCAAACCAAACTAACTCAGACCTGATCTTTACTCTACCCATTAGCTATTCTGAACCCGGAGAATATTCGGTTACATTAACCATTATTGAAAATGGATGTGAAAAAAACTACACTCAAGCCCTTGAGGTTCACCCCAATCCAACAGCCAATTTTACTCTTTTGGATAGCAATGGGTGTAAACCTCTTTCGGTACAATTTTTAAACTTGTCGGAAGCATGGACTCCCCTTAATTACAATTGGAATTTTGATAATGGATTTTTCTCACTCGAAGAAAGTCCAAGTATAGATTATTCATTTTCAGGGTTCTTTTACCCTACCCTCACCGTGAGTACTAGCAGTGGTTGTATTGGTGAAGATACGTTTACAATGGAATGGCCAATTCATGTGTATCCCTTGCCACAAGCGAATTTTAGCATCGAGCCTAATGTGGTTGATATTTTAGACCCTGAAGTATACATCACAGACCTTTCGCAAAGTTCTATCGCTGTCCATTATGACATTAGTAACGGAGAATCTATTATTGAAGCAAATTCTAACTATTCTTTTTATAATGCGGGTCTATTTCAAATAACTCAAACCGTATGGAATGAATATGGCTGTACTGCTCAAGTTAGTGGAGGAGTACGTGTAAATGGATATCTATTTTTTATGCCCAATGCTTTTACTCCCAATGGTGATGGTTTTAATGATATTCTATTGGCCGAGCATACTGGTATTCTTGACTACACTATCCAAATTTTTGATAGATGGGGGCAAACGGTATTTATTAGCAGCAATCCCGATGAGGCTTGGGATGGAAGCAATGCTTCGGATGGAGTATACAATTACATTGTTAAGCTTAGCGACCTTACAAAAACACCCTATCATTATAGCGGTAGTATTACTTTAGTTCGCTGATAAAAGCATTTCAACATGTGGAATATCGTCCTCTAAATATTCTTCAGAAACTTTTTTAAAGCCATGTTTCTCGTAAAATCCAGCTAAATAGCATTGTGCTGAAATTCTGATTTCATTGCTTAATAATCGACTGGATATAAATGAAATTAACTTCTTAGTTAATTCATCTGCTATACCTTTACCTCTATAAGTTTCACTTACAGCAACCCTCCCAAAAGACACCTCACTATAACTCAAACCCTTAGGGAGAATTCTCGCCACTGCAACTAAATCACCTTCAGGTGAGTGAGCCATAACATGAAATGAACTCTTATCCTTTTGGTCTACTTCCTGATAGGGACACTCTTGTTCAACAACAAAAACTTCAGTTCGTAGCTCCATGATATCAAACAATTGATCAATAGATAGATCCTCAAAATGTACGATACTCCAAATTAATTTGTTGTCTTTTTGATTCATGCTTTTTGTTTTCTGATAAATTTCAGTGAAATTTATATAAAGAAAAAATATGTGCGGAAGATATGTTCAAGTTTCTACTGTTGAAACAATAGAAAAACGTTTTAATGTAGATGGTGGACAGCTTGAATTGCATCCTCAATTCAATGTCTCACCAGGAAATTTCGCACCTATTATTCTCGATAAAGATAAGCATCAGATCACAATAGGACAATTTGGGTTTAGTCCGTCGTGGGCTAAAAAACGGATGTTTCTTTTTAATGCCCGATCTGAAGGAGATGCCAATAAAGAAAATGACCCTGATTATACTGGTGGAAAAGGTATCATCTCTAAACCTGCTTTTAGAAATTCTATTCGTCATAAACGCTGTTTGATTATTGCCGACGCTTTTATTGAAGGAAGTAGCAATGAAAAACTTAATAAACCATATTTGGTCTATCTAAGAAACCAACAACGTCCTTTTGCCTTTGCCGGAATTTATGAAGAATGGGTAGACCCATCAAGTGCTGAAATAATTCCTACATTCTCTATAATAACTACCGTAACTAATTCTCTTCTTGCTAAAATACCTCATCATCGAAGCCCCGTTATTCTGAACAAAAAACACGAAAGACTTTGGCTAAATACTGAAACACCTCTCACGGATATTACTCGACTGTTACAGCCTTACCCATCAGAAAAAATGAATGCCTATCCTATTTCTTCAGCAATAAAAAATCCTAGTGCTGAAGGTCGTGAACTAATCGAGGCAATTGGAGAACGACTTGAACCTGAAGAGAGTATAACCTTTACCAAGCATAATAAATTGTTTGGCATGGGCCATAGCCCGGGAAGAGAGCGTAGAAATGAAGAAGATAAAAAGAATAATTTGAACTAAACTGCTATGACCCTTTCCTCATCTATGGCCAATAAATAGCCTTTGATATTCGAATAGCCCATGGCTTGTAGAGCATGTATGTAATTGGCGACTTGAGCTTTATATTCTTGTAATTTCTTTTCATCTAAATTTCCTGTCTTGTAATCGATAATTGATAGTATTTCATCCTGTATTACAATTCTATCCGGACGAAGTAGTTTCCCTTCATCATTGACCAATTCTTTCTCCAAATACTTATCTCCTTCGTCACTAAACCAAGCTCCAACTCCATCCAATTTCAAAATTCTTTTGATCTTTTCTCTTATTTCCACTAACTCAACATCACTAAAAAGCCCGTTTTTAAGTGCCAGGTCAAGCGCAGGTTCAATATCATCACTTGTATTAATTGATGCAAATAACTGATGGACACTTTTTCCATAATCAAGGGCTTTTTCATTTTCCTTTGATTGGTACTTCTTAAATTCAAAAGCTATCTTTAAATTCTGATTTCTACTAAAAATTAGTTCGGGGTCTAATGCAAAATACTCTGCTATGGCTTCAGTTTCTCGATCTTTTACTTTCATTCGCCTTCCTCTTTCCAGTATACTTGAGCCTTCTGCCCCATCCATACCTTTAATGGCAGTCAGTACTTCATTGGTAATATAATTACTCCCTCCCCTATCGCTTGAAAAAATATAGAGTCTTTCCATAGCACGTGTAAATGCGACATAAATTAAATTAATATCATCCAGCAAACTTTTACTCTTCTCCTCTTCGTAGTTTTTTTGAAGAGATGTATCATTAAGACCCGTTGTTAATTTAAGAAGGAATTTCGGCAACTCTTCCTTAATTGATTCCGGAGAATCAACCCAATGGAAATTATTAGTCATGCTTTTCATCCAGTCCAAGTAGGGAAATATTACCACGGGATATTCGAGCCCCTTCGACTTATGTATAGTCAAAAGCTGTACTGCATTATTAGAAGATGGAGTACTAATGGAAGGGTCCAGGTCATCCCAAAATGAAATAAAACCATCCAATTGATTTCCATTGTTTCGAACATAGTCTTCAATAACATCCAAAAGTGTTGTATAGTAAGCACTTAGAGTCATACCTAAGGAAAATATACTTTCTATCTCTCGTGCTAACTCCAGCAAACTTAATGACCTCAAAAAATTCCTATTCAATCCAAAACCCAGTTTTTTCATTTTCTCTTCTAGAGGAATAATTCTTGATTTGATAGAATGAAGATCCTCAAGTGCTTTCGCTTCATATTTAAAAATAAGCGCTCGAAAAAGTGAATACCTCGTTTGAATATCCTCTCCATGCACCAAATAGCGCATGACAGCAATTATCAGTGAAATATCTTCATGGTTTTTCAGACTCAATGATTCATCCGATACTATGTCTATGCCCTTTTCACTTAAGTAAGAAGCCAAAGCGCTCAGGTGTTTCTTTTTCCTAGACAGGATAGCAATATCACTTAAAGTGTAGTCATCTTCAATGCATTCATTAATGCTTTCCAGTACTTTCCCTAAATATAGATCCTCCTCTTCCAGCTCCTTATGATCCAATATCTCGAATTTCACATAGCCCCCTTCATTCTTTATTGCTCTTTGCTTATGCCCATCATACACATTGGCAAAACCAGCTAAGGTAATCTGTACATTAGTAAAAAAATCATTATTGAACTCAACAACTTCCTTGCTTGATCGGTAATTGTTTTCCAGTGTGATCCGCTGAATTTCCCTCGAAAGATTCTTTTCATATAATTCAAACAACTCCCCTTCTGATCGGTAGATCTTAGGCAGATCGGTAAATAACTCAACCTCTCCTTCTCTAAATCTATAGATCGCCTGCTTTCCATCTCCTACAATAAGGTTTCGGTTATTTCCAGCGATCGCATTATCGATCAAGGGAACAAAATTATGCCATTGCTTTATTGAGGTATCTTGAAACTCATCAAGAAGAAAATGTCGATAGCGTTCCCCTAGTTTTTCGTAAATAAAAGGAACGGGTTCATTTTTCACCACTCCATCGATCAATCGATTAAAATCACTTATAAGAAGCACATTCTCCTCTTCTCTGATCAATGTTAACTCTTTTACAATAAAAGACACAAGTGCCATAAAATGAATCTGTCCAAGTAATAATTCGCTAACTTTTAAATCCTGGTTATTTATCTTATTCTCAATTAATTCTGAGAGCAAATGATTCAATTTATCCTTTACATCCAGAAAATTAGATTTTGCATCAGCATCTACTTTACTGGCTAACCATTTATCTTCATTTAAGGTCTTATTAATCCTATCTTTAGGAAGGTCAAATAACTTTTCACCTTTTGATGCAGCATCAAAAAATCCAAAAACACCTGTTTTTTTGTAGTATAGATCATCAACAGTCAATCCTGCATTTTTAATAATTTGCATAGCTTCTGAAGCGATCGCTATTGAAGTTTCTTTAAATCTATCAAGTGGTTCTTTTAGTTTAAGCACTGCATCATCCAAGTGAAACGAATTAAGTTTAGGATACTTTTCAAATGTATCTTGCAGCTCATCGTTAAAGTTTTTATACGCGAAATCTTTTACTAACCAATTAAGGTTCCAGTTGCTTCCTTGTTCGAACTGCGATATAAAAAAAGAGATCAATGTAGCAGAAAGAACTTTACTATCTTCAGAATCCGAACCAAATCGATCAAATAATCGATCGATCGCTAATTCTATCAAACTCTTATAATCAAGACTTACATCGAAATCAAAATGCAGGTTTAGTTCCTTAGAAAAGGAACGAACGATACGGTGACTAAAACTATCGATAGTGCTAATGGACAATAAACTGAAATTTTCCATGATCAATTCCAGCGCAATCCCTGCTCTGCTAATTACAGACGCTTTCGGCAAGTCTATATTTCTTGCAATATCATCTATAAGAATACTCGATTTTTTGTCATTTGGATCTGCATTGCTGATCCGCTCAAGAAAAGATAATACCCTATCCTTCATTTCATTTGCCGCTTTATGCGTAAATGTTATGGCCATTATGCTCTTTAAATGAGCATCGATACTTTGATCATCAAGGCGTATTAATTCCTCGATAAAAATACGAGCCAAATTAAAGGTCTTTCCAGATCCGGCTGATGCTTTATATACTGTAAAATTCTTAGTCATTTTCTAATTTTAAAAATAAACAATCAGCTTGTCAACGCAAGTTCTTATTCAACATTTATCTGTGTATATAAAAATTCCTATTAATACCCTACAACCTCACTTCCTTTTACTTTTGATAAATAGAAACAACTCCATCATTTAATTAGTACAGAATAAAAGATATATGAAAAGGGTTTCGGTGATCATTTCATTAATTGTATTAACAGGCCTCGCTTATTTGGCCTTCGATGCATTTGTAAATAAACAGCAATCTGTTTTTGATCCATTAACTGAAGTACCGGATGATGCCCTTCTAATTCTTGAATTAAGAAACGGGGGAGCTGGAGCCTCTACTTTTTATCAAAGATCTATGATCTGGAAGGATTTTGAGAATACTTTATTTGCTAAAGAAACACTTCCCTTTTTTCAACTTCTAGACAGTCTTGATAGTGACCTTCGCCTAGTTTTATCCCTTCATCAAGGAGGTGGTCAGAATTATAGTATGGTAACGAGCAGTGATCCTGATAAAAAACTAGCTAAACTCATCTTTAATTTTGGCGCAAAAAAAGAAAAGGAATCTTCTCTATATTCTATAGCTGGTGTCGACTATTTTTTCGATGTACAAGATGATTTTATTAGAATCTCAAAAAAACGTTCATTATTACTCGAAACCCAAGAAAACATTTCTCTTGGAAAAAGCATTTTAAGCGACAGTTCATTCGCATCAATTCGGTCAAATATTGAAAGTGCTAATGAGCAAAAGATCTTTATAAATCTCCTTGCTTTTTCTCAAAATATCAACGAAAATATAATTGAGCCGAACTTTCATTTACCAAATAATCTAGGCGGCTGGATTGCTTCCGACCTCTATGATAAAGCAAATACGATTGTTTCTAGTGGTTTTATCGAATATACAAGTCAGGAAAATCATTTTTTTAATGCCTACGATGGACAAACTCCCCAAGGACTTCATTACTTTGATGTGCTACCTGCAAATACTGCTTTTTTAACAGCTTCCGGACAAAGCAACCCTGCTGTCTTCTTAAATAAACTTAATGAGGGTAAGAATCCAGCTTCAGAACAATGTAAATCTTATTTTACATCATGGTTGGGAAATTCTTTTGGAAGTGGAGTATTAAACGGAAAGAGGTCGCAAAATGAATTGCAATTTGCCTTTTTCGAAGTAAGGGATAAAGAAACGTTCTTAGATAAAACCTCTTTATTTATTGATGGTGATTTTGAAAGTGAAAAGTTTAGAAATTACCCGATCAATAAACTAGATTCTACTTACAGCTTCAAGTGTTTTACCGATGCGTTTTCCATGTTTAAGAAACCTTACTATACCTTGATAGAAGACTATGCAATCTATAGCACGAGCAAGGAAACGCTTAAAGAGATCATCAAAAGATATATAAATGACAATACACTTTCTAAGCAGGAATCATTTTCCAATCTGCGTGATGAACTATCAGATGAAACAAGCTTTCTATTCTACATTTCACCAGCTATGGCAGGGTCTTTCTTGCATTCAGAGCTAAGTGATTCGCTTATGAATTATTGGATACCTGGCGAAGAGAAACTTAGTATGATGCAGGCATTTGTAATTCAAGTATCCAGCTATAAACCGAATAAAATGTATGTTCATTCAGTTTTAAGGCATCAAGTTGTCAATTTTGAAGAAAAAGACAACAGTCTTTGGGAATTAAGTCTGGATAGACCTATCAAAGGAGATATACACCTCGTTCGCAATCATTATTCACAACATTTAGAAATTGCGGTCCAGGATAGTAATGATGTATTATATCTCATTAATAACAAAGGTGAGGTCTTATGGAAAAAAGAAATTGATGGTCAGATACTTGGAAAGGTTCGTCAAATAGATCTTTATAAGAATGGGAAATTGCAATTGCTTTTTAATACATCACAAACTATATACTGCCTCGATAGAAAAGGTAATAGTTTAGAAAAGTTTCCATTACAACTTGACTCACAAACAAATTTAGCGCTCAGTTTACTTGATTATGAATCACGCAAAGACTATCGAATTCTTGTTGGCTTTCCAAATGGGAAAATCGATATGTTCAATGCAAAAGGAAAAAAAATAAAAGGATGGAAATTTAAAAAAGTTCGTTCTGCTATTATGGAATCTCCAAGACACATTCGTATCGGTAAGAAAGACTACATCTACACCAATACGGGTAATGGAACTGTACTGCTCTTGGACCGAACGGGAAAAGTTCGTTTTAAAGTAAAAGAAAACATCGCTGAGAAGGTAGGTAGAACTTACTATTATACTGGCAGGTCGATTGCAAGCTCAGGTATTTATTATATCGATTCTTTAGGCCTTGTGATCAACCTTCCATTCGGAGGACAAAAAGAGTTTCTTTCAGTGAAAGGTGAAAAGGGAGACAACTTATATATGGCTCGTTTAAACGAGGATAACTCCAGGGAGTTTATACTCTATAATTCCACCTCAATAACAGTCATGAATTTACAAGGAGACAAATTATATGATAAAATAAACCTTACAAATCTGACAGAAGGGCCAAAAAAATTCAGGTTTGACAAGCAAAATTGGTTAGGCTATTCTGATGATAATGAATCGGAAGCCTATTTAATTAATGCGAAAGGAAAAGCTAGATCAGATGCACCTTATTTTGGGAAAGGGAAATTTCGTATGGGTGATATTAACAAGGATGGCATTATGGAGCTGGTTATTCAGGGAGATAAAGGAGAGTTAATTGTACACTCATTAAGTAAGTAATTTGAAAAGGGAACTGACATATTTTTTTCTGGTTTTTGTATTCATTGCATCTTGTAAAAAGTATACAATAAATGAGATTCAGGTACTTCCCTGGGATGTTGACATGGCAGTTCCATTGATAAACAGCACTTTCTCGGTTAGTGATATTTTTGAACTTAGTGATAGCGCTGTTCTGGAATACCTTGATGAAGATGAAGGTTTGTTAGGAATAAGCTATTCAGGAAACATTCTTTCTTTTAATGCTTCATCTATAGTTGAAGTTAGTGACCAGGAATTTAGCACTACGATTCAATACCCTGATCCAGGATTACCTATCAGCATTACTGATACTGTTTACGAAAGTCAGATTTTCACACTAGATTTTGAAAGTCAAAACCTTGATGATATTGAAGCTGTTTACTTATCAATGCTTTCAGGCTTGTTTGATCTCAGCATAAACTCTGATGTTGCTTATTTAAGTAATATTAAGATCACCATTCCTGCTATGAAAAAGAACGGTGTCTCTTTTCAATTTGAATCTGATGTTTCTCCGGGACAAAATATTTCGGATACTGAATTATTAGAAGGCTATTTATTGGACCTTTCTCAAGAAGATCTTGGTTATAACCAATTGCGAATTGAATACCGCTTAATCATTCACTATGTTCCAAACACCCCATCAATTGGAGATGAAATTTCAATTCTATTTCACTTTAATGACCCTAAGTTAAATTATGTAGTCGGGTATTTTGGCATGAACTCCATTGCCGACCAAGTAGATACGATTGAAATTAAATTGTTTGATAATACAATTCAAGGTCATTTCCAGTTTATCGATCCACGTATCTATGTTACTATCAATAATTCTTTTGGTTTCCCAACTTTAATTGATTTCACAGAGTTTAAAAGTATTAATCAAGTAACTGGAGAAGAGATTGCCCTTTATCTTGAAGGATTAACGGATATTCCTGTTGAAATTCCGTATCCAACTCAAATTGGAGATTCTGCAATTCAAGAATACTATTTTGATAATAGCAATTCAAATATTGAAGAAATTCTAAACGATGGAAATAAATATCTAGTTTGGGGAGTTAATGCGACATCTAACCCTAATGGTCAAGGCTCTTCTTACAATTTTTTAAGCCATGAAAGTAAATTAGATATTACAACAAAAATTACGCTGCCGCTGCAGGGCTATGCGTGGGACTGGGTATTCAGAGATACAACACATGTTGACTCAGGAAATACGGATATTGATGACCTGGACCCTTTAAAAGAACTTACTATACGACTCATTCTCAACAATGGCTTTCCTGCAGAAGGCATCGTACAAATTTATTTCTTGGATTCCTCATTTCAAATTACTGATAGTCTTTTCGATTCACCTACCCCTTTGCTTGAAAGTGGAACATTGGTGGATGGAATAATCGTTGAGCCGGCAAAGACGATCACAGATATAGATCTAAATGAAGATAAAAGAGATCATTTTATCAATGCCAAGCATTTTGTAAGCCTTGTAATGATGGAAACAACAAATGGTAGTGATCAAGAAGTGATACAGATCTACGATTATTATAGCATACAGGTAATTATGAGCCTCAAAGCTAAAATAACCATTGAACCCGATAGTCTATGAAGTATATTCTAGGATGGTTCATCGTTTTTATTTTCAGTTTAAATTTAAGTGCTCAACAGGATTTAACACTTTTTCAATTCTCTGGAATCCCTCAAAATAATCTTGTCAATCCAGCTCAACTACCTGATGATAAACTTATAATAGGACTCCCTCTACTTTCTTCTGTTAACTCTGTTTATAACAACAGAACATTTACATTCAATGAAGGGTTTGTGACAAGTGATGGAACATTAATAATAGATCCTGAATTATTAGTAAATAGTTTAGATGACAATAATTTCCTTCATACACAGGTTCAGGACCAATGGTTTTTAGTGGGATACCGAGTAAAAAACCATTATTTCAAAATAGGTATTTCTGAAAAATTATCAGTCGACTTTTCTTTTCCAAAATCTATGTTTGATTTTATTTTGAGAGGAAATGCTCATTATTTAGGCGAACGTGTAAGTATTGATAAACTAGGAATAAATGCTAATCATTATCGAGAAATAAGCCTGGGATACGCTACGGAAATCAACGAAAAATGGCAAGTTGGAGGTCATTTAAATATACTTTTTGGTCTGGCCAATATTCATACTGAAAGCTCCAGTCTCGGAATCTATACTGATCCGGAGACTTTCGATATTACAATAGACGGTAACCTAGAAGTTAATACTTCCGGCGTCGACGCACTACAAGGTGAAACAATTGATTATTTAACGAATGGTAAAAATCTAGGACTTGGAATAGACTTGGGAGTAATGTACAAAGCAAACGAAAAATTGGAGTTAAGCATGAGTTTGATTGACATTGGTTTTATCAACTGGAAAAGTGATTTAAAAACATTCACAAATGATTCAAAAACCTTCACATTGACAGGTCTGGATATTAAACCTTTTATCGCTAATAATAATTTAGATGGCGATTCACTGATCAATGAAGTTACTGATTCACTTGCAACCATATTTAGTCTTAATGAATTAGAAAAGCAATACACTACTACACTCACGCCTAAGTGGTATGGTGGCGCTAAATATTATATTAATTCAAAACATAGATTATATGGGAGCTTCATGCTGCAATTTTTTAAAGAAAATATTCGAAGTGGTATTTCCTTAGGCTATGAATTAGATGTAAATAAGAATTTTGGTTTGACAGCAAATTATTCACTGTTTAGCGGTTCATTTTCAAATATTGGCTTAGGCCTGAGAGTTAGAGGAGGTCCTGTGCAATTATACATCATGAGTGACAGTGCTTTGGCTTCATTAAATTTTTTCAATTTCAGAAGTATTCATTACCGATTCGGAATCAACATTCTTATAGGCGAGATCAAAGAAGCTGCTCCTAAAAAAACACACTTATTGTAAATAAATGTGACCTATTAGGTGATACTTCTTTCTCTTTTTCCAATTAAACTCCCAAATAACCACTTAACAGAAATTACTATCAATATTGTTTCTTAATCGTATTTTTGGGTAAACTAAAATTCTATCTCATGAAAAAATTATTATCTGTCGTAGCTTTTGCATTCTCATCCCTTCTAATGATGGGGCAAGGCACACAAACGCCTGATGCATTAATGTTGCGTTATCCAGATGTATCTTCCGATGAAATCACTTTTGTATATGCTGAAGATGTGTGGACCGTATCGAAAGATGGTGGACTTGCACGAAGAATTACTTCTACATTGGGAATGGAAACTTTTCCAAAATTTTCACCTGATGGTAAAAGCATTGCTTTCAGTGGGAATTATGATGGAAATACCGATGTATATTCAATTTCTAATATTGGAAGCAACTTAAATCGACTAACTTTTCATCCTGATGGAGAAAGAGTTGTAGACTGGAAACCGGATGGTAGTGAAGTTCTTTTTTCTTCACGAAGAAAGTCTCCTAGCGGTAGATTTAGTCAGTTTTATTTAATCGATGCAGAAGGTGGATTACCTAGCAGGCTTCCATTGCAATATATTGAGTTTGGATCTTATAATGGCGATGGAAGTAAAATTGCTTACCAATATCTAAGTCGAGTATTTCGTACCTGGAAAAGATACCAAGGAGGAACGGCCAGTGATATTTGGATCTATGACTTTGATGCGCAGAAGTCAGAAAAAATAACCAGTTATAAAGGTAGTGATGCTTTACCAATGTGGAAAGGCGATATGATCTATTTCCTAAGTGATAGAGGAGATAAAAATAAAGCCAATTTATGGGCTTATAATAGCGCTGATAAATCCTTCACTCAAATGACATTCTTTGAAGAATACGATATTAAATTCCCAAGTATGGGACCAGAAGAAATAGTATTTGAAAATGGAGGTGAATTATATCTTTTCAATTATGAATCGAAAGAAAGTAAAAAAGTAAAAATTGAGGTTCCTTCAGAACACATTAGCTTAAGACCACAATTGAAAAATTTAAATGACCTAAATTATTCTTATTGGATATCACCTAACGGAACAAGAGCTCTTTTTGATGCAAGAGGTGAATTACTTACTGTACCTGCTGAACATGGTATTACACAAAACCTAACAAGAACGGATGGAGTAGCAGAACACAACCCTGACTGGTCTCCAAACGGTAAATGGATTGCCTATTTCTCAGATGCTGAAGGAGAGTATAATTTATATACTCGAAATGCTGATGGAAGTGGTGAAGCGACAAAATTAACAAGCTTCACAAAAAATTATTATGAGGGAACAATGTGGTCGCCGGATAGTAAGAAGATCGCATTTGTTGATCAATTGGGAAATCTCTTTTATATTGATGTAGCCTCAAAGAAAATCACTACAGTAACAACAAGTAGTGCTTCTGAGATCAGGGATTTTGATTGGTCGCCGCAAAGTGACTGGATAGCTTACTCAGATGGTTCTCCTTCTTCATTATTTCATTCAGAGATCCACGCTTATGAACTTTCAAGTGCTAAAACACTAAGGCTTACAACTGGTTTTTATAGCGCACAAGACCCTGAATTCAGTGCTGATGGTAAATACTTATTCTATTCAAGCAATCGCTCTTTTTCTCCAATATATTCGGATGTAGATGCAACATGGATCTATGCTAATTCAACGGTATTGATGGCAACTCCACTTTTAAAAGAAACAGCGTCAATAATTGCTCCTAGAAATGATGTCGAGGAAGTCGAAGAAGATGCTCCGGCAGAAGACAAGGATGACAAAAAGAAGAAAAAAGATAAGGATGATGATGCCGATAAAGAAGAAGATGCTCCGGCAATGAAAATCGATGTTGATGGTTTTGAAGCAAGAG
Organism: Flavobacteriales bacterium; assembly: GCA_030591505.1. Lineage (GTDB taxonomy): Bacteria > Bacteroidota > Bacteroidia > Flavobacteriales_D > JAHECK01 > JAHECK01. The sequence goes on from JAUVAY010000042.1 coordinate 19,343, forward strand.
CTGATCAATTAGCTGTGCCTCCTGGAAACTATAGATCACTATATGCTATTGAAGGAAAATTGGTTTTTGCTTCAAGAAGTTTAACTCCTAATGGTGGTGGTAGCATAAAATACTACGATATTGAAGAGAGAAAAACAGAAACGATAATAGAAGGTGCTTCCGGTTTTGAAATGTCAGCCAAAGGGGAGAAAATGATCTACGGTACGGGTGATGGCAAATTCGGAATCATTGATGTTTCTCCAGGAAATAGCGTTGGTGACGGAACATTAGACATGTCTAATATGACCGCTTCGATTAATCCAATGAATGAATGGGTTCAAATTTATAATGAAGCCTGGAGATTGGAGCGTGATTTTTTCTACGATCCGGCTATGCACGGCGTTGATTGGAAAGCGATGGGAGAGCGTTATAGAAAACTACTTCCTTACTGCAGTAGCCGAAGTGATTTGAATTACATTATTGGCGAATTGATTGGTGAGATAAATGTGGGTCATGCATATATTGGCGGAGGGGATAACCCAAGAGCTGAAAGAATTGGTGTAGGAATGTTAGGTATTGATTTTGAACTTTCTGATAACGCTTATAAAGTAGCTAAAATACTACATGGTGCAGATTACGATACTGACGTAAGATCACCACTAGATGATCCCGGTGTAGCTATTTCTGAGGGTGATTACATACTTGCAGTTAACCACATTAAAGTTGACCCAAGTATCAGTCCCTATGCAGCATTTCAAGGATTAAATAATAAACTCATTGTGCTTACTGTTAACAGTAAAGCAAGTATGGATGGAGCTCGTGATGTAGAAGTGAAAACTATTGGAAGTGAAACTACCTTACGTAACAGAGCATGGATAGAAGAAAATAGACAGAAAGTATTAGCGGCAACTGATGGCCGATGTGGTTATATATATGTTCCTAATACTGGAAGAAATGGACAAAATGAACTCGTACGCCAATTTTATGGACAAGTAGGAATGGAAGCTTTAATTATCGATGAGCGTTTTAATAGTGGTGGCCAAATACCTGATCGATTTATTGAATTATTAAACCGTCCGAATTACAATTACTGGGGAATGCGTTCATTCGATTCTTGGCCGACTCCATTTGTAGCTAACAACGGACCTAAAGTGATGCTCGCCAATGAATGGGCAGGATCTGGTGGAGATGCTTTCCCATATTATTTTAAAGCTGCAAAAGTGGGACCTGTTGTAGGAAAAAGAACATGGGGTGGACTTGTCGGAATTAGTGGACTACCTCCACTTCTTGATGGAGGGTTCCTTTCTTCTCCAAATTTTGGGATGTATAACAATGAAGGTGAATGGGATGTTGAAGGTTATGGAGTAGATCCTGATTATGAAGTAGAAAACCCATCTGATGAAGTATATCGTGGAAATGATGCACAATTGAGCAAAGCAATTGAGCTGATCAATGATGGATTAGAAAAAATGCCTGAAAAGGTTAAAAAACCAGCATATCCTACTAAAACGGGTATCGGAAATAATTAATAGCTGATCTTCGTAATATAGCTTTTTGAGTTGTATCACGGAGGAAGACAAAGAAAATAGTATTAGAGGCCATTCTTTTAGGATGGCCTTTATTTTTTGAGGTATGAAAGAGTATCTTCTCTTTATATTAACCTCATCCGTCCAAAATTTATTAATTATTGCTAATTATACTCACGGCATGGCAGGCATAAAAAACCTTATTGTGTTCATAGCCTTTTTCAGAAAGCCAATCTGGATATTGTTCAATAACTTTTCTGACTTCTGGATATCGACGAAGTAAATCATCAGAATTAAACATACCTGACATCCTCGATAAGTACATTTTAGATGGGGATCGTAAATTGAAAGTTTGCATTGTCCACTTTGCTTCTTCCTTATTCTCCCATTGAATATTACTAATAACACCCTTGGCAATTTTCCCAACGGTAATTATTTTATCTGGCTTTATAATTTCAACAAACTGCTTCCATAATTCAGCGGATAATTCATTGATATTTCCAGAAGGATTAACATTTGTTCCTTTACTACT
>JAUVAY010000139.1 GCA_030591505.1 Flavobacteriales bacterium
AGTTTTTCATAAGCTTCAAATGTACCTGAATCCTGGTCCTCTATATCTGAATCGGTAAAACCAATGATGGATAAGTCGGCTTCTGCAGATCTCTCATTGATAATATCTTTAAAAGGCCTGTCATCTAAATTCTCTATCAATTCAATATTTTGTGGGGCAATAGGCAGTCGACCACTTTTGATCATATTCTGAATGCGTTCCTGCTTTTGTTTTAAACGACGAGAATTGAAGATAGAAAACACCTTTATTTCTGCATCTTCCCAGTCCGGATGACCTAATAGTATATAACCCAGCAAAACAATAAGTGTTGCGTTTCTAAAATCACTTGTAGTAAGCCAAAGGTGAATCTCTTTTTTAAAGCCAAAACCTTTAATTGAGCTTCGAAGTATGCACATATCCAATCGCTTGGCCTTTAAAATTGAGTAGTTTTTAAGTATGTTTTCCAATTCGACCTTATCAGCTTTTACATACTCAAATAAGATCATATTATTTCCTTTACCACTTATTCCAGGAAGTTGAATTCCCTGGGCGAGGGCAGAGGTGAAACTTGGAGATATTATCGTATCAATATATACTCTGTTTTTAAATCCTTGTGCTTGTTTAAGCAATCGTCTCTTTAGTAATTCAGATTCCTTATAGGTCTCTTTATTTAGAAAGCCCTCGATAAAATGAAGGTAGGTTCCAAAGCCATAAGTATGAGAAACCCAACGGGTCATGTCAAATACATTGTTTCTTTCAAAAGAAGATGATGTTATACAAAGTAAAAATGGTCGCCAATGCGTTTCCATCGCATCGTCATCTCTTTTTTGTAAAAAGATCTGCATCCATCTTGTTGCCTGGAATATCACTCCCTGGAAAACCTTCGACATCATCTGTTTATTCTTGTTCGAATTGGTAATCCATACATAGATACCAGCCATCATAAATACAGCAAGCCAGGCGTAGACTGCATTCATTTTAAGCATAAGGAAGAAAGATAGTAATCCACCTAACAAAGAAATGCTCCAATGAGATCTAAAAGTTGGACGATAAGAAGGGTCAGCTGCAAAATGTTCGAGGAAAGACACCATGTTTATTGCTCCATAAGTGAGCATAAAAAACATAGAGATGATCTCACCAACAATATTAATATCATTGAATAAAACAAAAACATAAGCAATCCCAATAGTTATAAATGTAGCATTGCGCGGTTCATTTGTTTTTTCTTTTCCTTTAGCAACCCACTTATTAATGGTCCCGGGAAAGATGCCATCCGTTCCAATAGCTTGTAATGTGCGTGGAGCAACTAAGATAGATCCTAAAGCAGATGAAATAGCTGCACTTGCAAGTCCGATTGGAATGATTGGACCCCAAATGGCTATTTTTGACATTACCAAAGGATCGGATGCAAGGTCTTCTGGAGAGGCGGAATAAAACAATTTAAAAGCAACGCCAACATAAATAACAATCCCTATTACAGTGGCCCATAACGTACCTCGAGGAATGCTGTACTTTGGGTCCTTCAAGTCTCCTGATAATCCAAGTCCCGCTGCAATTCCTGTAAAAGCGGGAAATATAATGGCAAATACTTTAAAGAAATCCATCGGAACACTTGGTTGTCCGTTTATAATAACGCTTCCAATACGTGTAAAAATAGTAGATGAGTCAGGTGAATAGCTCCCTTCGCCAAGAAAAAACATAGCCAAACTCACAAAAATGATGGCCACAACAAAATAAAGTGCTTTTACACCAAGGTTCGCTCCTCTAGTTAAGATCAACAAAGCAAGTAGCGTCATCATCGACAAGGTTACGATCAAGCGGGAGATCTCCCAGTGTTTTTCATGGATCATCCACTGCCGAACTGGTTCGAAGGCTTCGGTAAATGCAATTATATAAAATGCAATGCTGATCGCCTGAGATAGAAATAGCGCAATTCCGATCGAGCCCCCAATGTTTAATCCAAACGAACGTGAAATGATATAGTAAGCTCCACCACCTTCAACTTTTTGATTGGTTGCCAGTTCTGCAACAGCCAAAGCAGTTGGAATAGTTACTAAATGCCCTAGGACTATTATTGCCAATGTCCCGATTAATCCGATATGGGCTATTGATTTTCCAAATTGAAGGAAGAGTACGGCACCAAGAATAGTTGATATTGCCGTCATAAAGACCGGTAAGGTCCCCATGGTCTTAATATGTTTTCTTAATCTTTTTGCCATTTACTTACTTCGCAAGGGAAATGTATGTAATTCCTTTAATATTTCCTCTTATTTTAATAAAAGGATACGAGGACTTATTGAAAATGGTCATATATCCCTGATAATCAATTATTGTAAAATACAGTTATTGTCCTTCGTTTTGACTATACCTTTCTTATTTTTGCTATATAAATAAGAAAAATGGAAATTCATTATATAGTACCCGAACATTTAAGCATTGAACGTGTTGGAGAGATCATATCCGATCCTTCAATTGAACTTGCACTTTCTGAAGAATCGATTCGATTGGTTAATAAATGCCGAGAATATCTGGATAAAAAAATAGCTTCTCTCGACACCCCAATTTATGGGATCAACACAGGGTTTGGGTCATTGTATAACAAATCAATTGATGAAGCTGACTTAGGTAAACTACAAGAGAATTTAGTAAAAAGTCATTCCTGTGGGACAGGTAATACTTTATCTAACAAAATGGTGAAAACCATGTTGCTATTAAAGATAAAAGGACTCTCTTTTGGTTATTCAGGGGTGCAGGTAAGTACGATCAACCGACTTATAGAGATGTATAATAAAGAGGTGATTCCTATTATCTACGAACAAGGTTCACTTGGAGCATCAGGCGATCTTTCTCCATTGGCACACCTTTCACTTCCTCTTATTGGTGAAGGTGAAGTGTGGTACAAAGGAAGAGTAATGCCCTCGAAAGAAGGTTTCGCTTTGGCTGAGATTGAAACGATCAGTTTAAAATCGAAAGAAGGACTAGCCCTACTTAATGGTACACAGTTTATGAGTGCTGTTGGAGTTAATAATATTTTAAGATCCGAACGGCTACTTTTATTAGCTGACCTTATTGGGGCCTTATCATTAGAAGCTTATGATGGCCGTATCGAACCTTTTTACGACTCAGTTCATCTGGTTAGAAAACATCAAGGACAACTTAATACCGCTCAAAATATTCGCTACTATTGTGAGGATAGTGAGATAATCAGACAGCCGAAAGTACATGTGCAAGATCCTTATTCATTTAGATGTATGCCTCAAGTTCATGGGGCAAGTAGAGATGCGTTTAATTTTGTTTATGGTGTCTATGAAAGAGAGATGAATTCTGTTACTGATAATCCTACCATATTTCCGGATGAAGATCTTATAATTTCTGCTGGAAATTTCCATGGCCAACCACTGGCCTTATCCATGGATCAGTTGGCAATAGCTATGGCGGAGATTGGTAATATTTCTGAAAGAAGAACCTATAAGTTATTAGGTGGACTAAGGGATCTGCCTGCTTTTTTAGTTAAGAATCCAGGTTTAAATTCTGGATTTATGATCCCGCAATATACCGCCGCGTCCATTGTTAGTATAAATAAACAATTGTGTAGTCCGTCTTCTGTTGATAGTATTACATCATCAAACGGACAAGAGGATCATGTGAGTATGGGAGCTAATTCTGTAGTTAAAGCAAAAACGATTATTGAAAATGTAGAAAGAATTCTAGCGATTGAATTAATGAATGCTGCTCAGGCATTAGAGTTCAGAAGACCAATGAAATCTTCAGGTATCTTAGAAGATCTTTTTACCAAGTTTAGAAAGGAAGTGCCATTTGTTGAAGAAGACATAGTGCTATACCCATTGATCGAAAACAGCATACAATTTATACGCAACTTGGATTTAACTCCTTATGGAAGAAACTAAAAAGCCTCGTACTACATTTTTAAAAGTCCTGCTTTACATTAGCTTCATTGGGAGCTCCTGGAATATGTTTGCAGGATTGAGCAATGCTACGTCACAGCCCTCTATGGAAAGGGTAGAGTCTTTTGATCGCATTTTCGACTCTATAGTTGATGAGAAAGAAGAGACGCAACAAATGATAGCGATGATCAATGATTATGTTGAAAATCTAAACATAAATATTGTCAATTATGGAGCAGTTGAATTTATGTTATACGCTATCAGTATAATAGGAATTTATTTGATGTATAAGACTAGAAGAGTGGGCTTCCTGGTGTATATGATCGTTCAAATACTCTTGCTTGGTTCACCAATTTTGTTTGGTGGATACAGTCCATTTACAGTTAGTATTACGATCTTTTATGGCTTTATTACGATGATCTTTTTTGCCCTTTATTCTACGCAACTCAAGTATATGGATACTGATTGACCCATCTTTAATCTATTTTTTATGGCTAAATATGATGTTGTTCTTTTAACGGAAGCCCGATATGAAGACCCTATTGAACGCGATGACTATATTGATAATGTACTATTAGAAGATAAGCTCGTTCTTGAGTCTCTTCAGAAAGTTGGTTTGAACGCGACTCGCGTGGATTGGGCACGTAAGGATTTTGATTGGAATGATGCACGTTTTCTCCTTTTTAGGACTACTTGGGATTATTTTTACAAATGGACTGAGTTTTCAAATTGGGTGGAGGAAACAAAAAAGAAAAGCCTATTTATAAATCCTATCTCTACAATTAAGTGGAACCTTGATAAACATTATTTAATTGATATGCATGAGTCGGGAGTAAATATTGCGCCGACGATGATCATTAAAAAGGGGAGCAATGAAAAGCTTGAAAAGGTCTTCGATAACGCTGGAATGAAAGAGCTTGTCTTAAAACCTTTAGTGTCGGGTGGAGGTAGGCATACCTATCGAATTGATAAATCGAATATTAGTCAGTATGAATCAGTGTTTCGTTCGTTAATTAAGGATGAGGATATGATGATTCAGGAGTTTCAAAATAATGTACCCATAGAAGGTGAGATATCCCTTATGTTTTTTGGAGGAAGATACAGTCACGCTATTCTAAAGAAAGCAAAAAATGGTGATTTTAGAGTTCAAGATGATTTTGGAGGGACTGTTCATGATCATGTTGCGAGTACAGAAGAAATTGAATTTTCTACTTACGCAATTAAGCAGGTAGACCCAATACCGGTTTACGGTAGAGTGGATATATTCAGAGATAATAATAATGACCTTGCTTTAGCCGAATTGGAGTTGATAGAACCGGAATTGTGGTTTCGAAACCATCCTCCGGCTGCCGATATGTTGGCTGAGGAGATTGTGAAGTTGTTCTAAAGTTCAACACCTTCGGTGTTGTGAAAAATGATTGCTTTATAACTACGAGTGAAACTCGTAGTTATAAAGTTAAACCCCTTCGGGGTTTCTTAAAAGAGTGAAATTTATTTATTATTCTGAATGAGCGTATTACCTAATGTGATATTAAAACGATAATGATATTATTCAATAAGAGAGGGCTATAATAAATCCCGAATGGGGTTCAATAGATAGAATAAAAAAAGCCGCAAACTTATTAGTCTACGGCTTTCATTTTTAAGATATATTGTTTAATAATATACTTCTCTTCTCACTTTTGCAACATATTTAGCTAGGCGAATCACCTGTTTGGTATAACCAAACTCATTATCATACCAAGTATACAAAACAACACTTTTCTTGTCGTTATGAACCAATGTTGCCGGACTATCAAATACTGAAGCCGAAGTATCTCCAACGATGTCGTTTGAAACAAGATCGTTTTCAATAGAGTAGTGAATTTGATTTACTAATCTTCCTCTCAACGCTTCTTCTTTTACCGCTTCATTAATGATCTCTTTACTCACTTCTTTATCTAATGTAAGTTGAAGAATGGCTAAAGAACCATTTGGAACAGGAACACGAACAGCATTGGCAGTTAATTTGTTTTTAAGATCTGGAATCACCTTAGTAACCGCATTCCCGGCACCCGTTTCAGTAATTACCATGTTTTCTGCTGCTGCACGACCTCTACGGTGTTTCTTGTGCATGTTGTCCAATAAATTCTGGTCATTGGTATAAGCATGAACAGTTTCAATATGGCCTTTTACAATACCGAACTTATCATTCATTACTTTTAGTATCGGACTGATCGCATTGGTAGTACAAGAAGCTGCGGAGTAAATAGAATCTTCATCCAAATTGATGTCTTTTTCATTGATCCCATAAACAACATTAGGAATTTCTTTTCCGGGAGCTGTAAGTAATACTTGACTGATACCTTTAGATTTTAAATGCAAGCCTAGTGCTTCTTTATCTCTAAATGCACCTGTATTATCAATAACCAAGGCATTTTCAATACCAAATTCTGTATAATCGATGATATCAGGATTTGATGAAGCGATCATTCTAACCACTTGACCATTAATGATCAGTGATTTATTCTCAAAGTCCTCTTCAACAACTCCGGGAAAATCACCGTGTACTGAATCTAATCTTAGTAAAGCTGCTCTCTTTGAAATTTCAGCATCACTATTACCCCTTGTTACGATCGCACGAAGTCTTAACTGCTGACCTTTTCCAAATTGTCTGACCAATTCACGAGCAGCTAAACGACCAATACGACCAAATCCATAAAGAACAACATCTCTAGGACTCATTTCATCTTGATCTCCGTTTATTAAGTGACCGAGTTTATCATGAAGAAATTCATCATGACTAGAATAGTTTTCTTTCTCCTCATCCCATTCATAAGCCAATTTCCCAATATCGATCTTAGCCGGTGAAATATCTAATTTAAGAATAGCTCTCGCTAAAGGAGCCGAATGAAAAACATTGATCGGTTTTTCAACTACATCTTTTGCATATTTATGTAGTCGTAAGATCTCAGTAGTACTTTGGTCTACAAGTGCATTTCTGAAAAGAACCAGTTCAACTGATTTGTTGCAAATCAAATTACCTATTGACCCTATGAGGTCATAAGCTGCTTTTTCGCGGTCAACCCAATCATGGATCTCTTCATTATATTTTACATTACTCATGATACGATTAAGTGTTTATTTTTTGTGAGAAATAAATGATCTGGATTATTAAAAATAAAAGCCCCCTTGATTCGTCTTGCTTCAGAAAAAGCAAATTGTGATACTAATGGACGATCAAATTGCATGTGTTTCAAAACACGGCCTTAAATATTGCCGCAAAATTAGTGGAATCAATGATTCTATAAAATCTTTTGAAACGTTTTTTTGAATTAATAAATAACAGTCTAACACAAAGTGTATCAGTAAGTTTACCCTGTGCTTGAAAAAGTAAAGTGAATTCTATAAAGTGTACATTAAACACCTACTATATAGGAGGCTTAATGACCGTTTTGATGGATTCCTGAAATTAAGATTCTATCATTCGAATTAGGAATTATTTATACTAAAGTGCCATCAGGTTACAACCCCTAATGTCAGAATTATCAAAGCGGCCAAGAATTTCGATATTCCCATCACTTACTTTTCCAAGATCCTGCGTAGCAATAAAAGGACAAGAATAGATATTTGC
>JAUVAY010000164.1 GCA_030591505.1 Flavobacteriales bacterium
CCATTATCTTGACTTCCAGTAACCCAATTGTTACCGAAGTATGTATCAGGATCATTATAAGCATTTGGATTTTCCATACTTCGCAAAACATTTGAATTTGCATAAATCTTCCATTCCGCATTTTCTTCGTCGGCAAAAAACCAAATTGCCGTCCCAAAAATATCACTGAAGGATTCATTTAATGCGCCTGACTCGTCTTGATAAATTAAACTGGCTGTTGATCCTGTTACAGCATGTGTAAACTCATGTCCTGCAACGGTTATATGTGTAAAAGGATTATTATTGGCATCTCCGTACAACATGGCTGTCCCATTCCATGATGCATTTGACCAATTTTCTCCAACATGAACGTATGCATTTATAACAACTCCACTGTTATTATAACTGTTTCTATCGTGAATATTAAAATAATAATCATAAGTCATTTCCAAGCCCCAATGAACATCTCCAGCAACTTCATCCAAATCATCATTATCATTATCCCAAAAATAATCTACATCAGTAAATTCAGCTACATCAGCAAGGTTGAAATCTAAGCCCTGCATATTATAGGTGTGGATCCCTCCATTTCCTCTCGTATCATCGTATAAGATAAAATCTTGCCAATCAGCTCCTGTTGAGTCTGTGATAATAGTTCTTTCACCATGATAACGTGTAACGGCAGTCCCTTCGGCTGCATCTGTATGAATTCCATTATAAGTAAAAGAAATAGCTCCTGAATTTGCATCTACAAAAACAAATTCTCGATGTTTTTTACCTGCCCCATTGATCTCAAACTTCCAGTTCAATGAATAATTACTTCCATTTTGCGACAAAGCTTTTTCAGCATATACCAATTCACCAGTCGGATAGTAAGTAGCTTCAGGGTCACTTTTAGCCTCTTTAATATGCTCTTCCATTCCCGCTTTCTCCCAATAATAATAATCGGCATCAAAATAATCCAAAGCTTTTGAAAGCGCACTTTCTTCAGATAGCGTATTTTGTTGTGTACTCTCAATTCCTCTAACGATTCTACTACCGACTAATAGTTGACCTTCGCTATCAATATGAAGGATCAATTGAGATCCATTTACTTTTAATCCGTTATAAAACTGTTGATACTTGAAATGCTTTATACCAAGCTTGTCTTCACTTGACTTTATCAATTCAAAACTATCCTTATCTGATAATCCCAATACTTCCTTTAAGGACGAAACGATCTGATCGGGTTGAACAAAAGGGGTTTGCTCTATTTTAAAAATGTTCTTCGTAGCATCCAGGTAGTTTACTTTAATGCCTCTATCGCTTTGTGCAAAGGATGATATGGTATAAATACCAATAATAAGAATCAGGTAGATTTTTTTCATACTGCAATTATATAGAATAATAAATAAGCTGAAACAGACTAACAAACAAACAAGTCGCTATACATATTACTATGAAGCTTTACTTTTTACAAAGACATTCGTTTTTTAATTAGTTAATTATGAGTCTTTTAGTGAGATTACTGTTGTTATTTTGAAGTCTGACGACATATATTCCTTTAGTAAATCCTGAGAGATCTACTTCAAATTCCGCATTAACAGAGTTTTGAAAATTTTGTTCAAAAATCACTTTTCCAAGTGCATCAATAATACTGATCTGGTAATCATCAATATTATTCTTGGTAGTAATTTTAAACAATCCTGAACTCGGATTTGGATACACATTAAAACTTGCATCAGAAACTACATCTACGCTTGCTACTGCATTATCCATAAAACGAATATTATCTAAGTAGGTATTATCACCTGTACTACCACCAACAGGGTCTTCAATATTCCTCAGAAAATTCTTACTCTGAAAACATGCTTCAAATATTGATCCGGCGTACTCATTTAAGTTTACATAATGTGTAATGAAAGGATCGTCATCGTAGGTGTCGGGATGATATTGAGACCCAATAACACTTCCATCGATCAGGATTCGCATACTACTTACCAGTTCTGTTCTGTCTTCGCCGAATAATTCCATCCAATAAGCTGAATGCAATTGTTTCATATCAAAAGCTAAACTCACATTATCCATTTCTGTAGCATCTACACAAAAACAAACCTTTGATTCATACTCAGGGTTCAAGGTAAAATTCTGACTTTCATTATCCGGCCAATTAATAGAAGGAATATCCGCTTCATAGCCACTCATTTTAAATCCTTTTGAGCCCGTATTATCGGCTGTAGTACTAATTTTTGCTTCAGCATGATTCCCTTTTTCAATATGAATTGAGTCGGGTGTGATAGAATAGCTTTCAAAACCTATCACATCATTATCCGATAATTCGACTTGATGCGTTACTGTTTGATCAAAGAGTGTATCATTAAATCCAATCAGATCATCTACTAAGGTAACCCAAAAGTCAAAACTGTATTTACCATCTTGAGATAGATCCAAGCTTCCATCAAATGTATAGGTGATCTCGTCTCCACCTTCAAGATCTTGATCCAATACAATAAAAGATTCAACAGGGGTACCATCATTAATTCTGTAGCCAAATGGAATGGTATCTCCAGTTAAAATCACATCGCCACATCCTGAGGGGTAATAGATCATTGTAAGCTCCATTGTTTCACTATCACTTAAATAACAACCAGACTCGGGTAATTCAGAAGAAAGCAAGCTCATATCCTGAGAAAAATCATCAACACCTAAGCCTACAGCATACCAGGCTTTGATCGTCTGCAATACTTCATTAGAGCATGAACCAAAAAGATCTTCAGCACTTTGGATTGCCCCTAATCGTGCATCAGAATACGTTGAACTTGGAGTTAGATAAACAGTGAGATTACGGTAAGCGATTGTAGATGCTTTAATGATGGTAATTCCTTCAACTTCATATTCATTTCCAAAATCTGTTTCACCAATTCCACCCTCAGAAAGTAGATAAAACCATTTATTCATAACACTACTATTGGTATGAACCCCTTGATTATCAGCTTCACTGTACACCCAATGAGATCCATGATATGTATCAGGATCATTAAAAGAATTTGGATCAGCAAGGTTTCTAAAATTAAAATTCCCCAAGCCCATTAGCCAGTCAGCTGAATCTGGAATTCCAAAAAATTCGATTGCAGTTCCAAAAATATCACTAAAGGATTCGTTAAGGGCACCGGACTCACTATAATAGATCAAACCGGCTGAATTTCCTGTCACACCATGTGTAAATTCATGACCAATTATATCTATAGAAGTTAATGGATCTATACTACCATCTCCATAAGTCATAAAAAGACCGTTCCAAAAAGCATTAAAATAATTCTCATCATAATGAATAAAAGAGACCATTTCACTTCCATTATCATCGTAAGAATCTCTGCCATGTAGAGACAAATAATAATCATAGGTCATTTCCTGCGACCAGTGAGTATCTCCAGCAGCATCGTCCATTTCGTCATTGGCATTATCCCAAAAATTATCAGCATCAGTAAAGTCTACAGCCAATGCATAATCTGTCTCTTCTTGCATATTATAAGTAACGATCCCTCCTCCTCTCGAACTATCATGCAGAATAAAATCCTGATCAGAAGCTCCTGTAGAATCTGTTATGATCTGTTGTTCTCCGTGATAGCGTGTAACTGCAGTCCCTTCTGATTCTGTTTCATGAATACCCGTCATCGAAAACGAAATGCTTCCGTTCAGCGCATTTACATAAACGTAATTTCTCATTTTATCTCCTTTCGCATAGATATCAAACTTCCAGTTCAACGAATATTTACTTCCATCCTGACTGTAGCTTTTATCTGCATATACAAGCTCTCCCACAGGGTAAAACGATGCACTTTCATCATTTTTAATACGCCTGATCAGTGCTTCCATATATTCATCTTCCCAGTAATATTCATCAGCTCCAATAAACCCCAAGGCCTTAGATAGTGCTAATTCTTCATTAAGTTGATTTTGGTATGGAGATGAAATATTATTTACCAATTTGCCATTCGCCACCATACTACCTTCCCCATCGATATGTAAAATAAATTGAGCGCCTTCTACTTTAACTCCATTATGAAATTGCTGATATTTATAGTGCTTGCTCCTAAGTTGATCTTCCTTAAGCTGGAGTAATTCGAGTTTATCTGCATCAGAAGCAAATAAATAATCAGCTGACAAAGTAGTAATCACTTCATCAATTTGGGAATCTGAATTTTCAATTATTTTAAACCAATTCTTTTCAGCGTCTAAATAATGAATTCTAGTCGTTTGATTTTGAGCAAAAGTTGATGAAATCATCATCATCCCCACAACTGCGAAGTAAATTCTTTTCATTTGATAATATTAGTCTGTTCTACCCTATTTGTATGTCGCTCAAGTTACATTAAATACATGAACCATATATTTACACTTGACAATATAAAGGATAAAACTATCAACTGTCTGCCACATAACATACTTAAGTAACATATAAGGAAAAGTTATTAGCACAGAGCTTTCTATAAAAGAGTTACTAATAAATCTATTTACTATGTTATTTTATTATCTTTTTGGTCCAATAAAAAACATCTGGATCCTATATACTTGATAATAAATAATGAATCGACCTCCTGAATTAAAAAAACTTCTTTTCCCTGCACTGCTAACTATTTTTAGGAGCAAGCGATTTGAAGGAAAAAATTATAAAAAGGAGATGAGTTATGGATTACCTTCTATTCAAAGTAAGAAGCTTCAAAACTATAAGCGTTATTTTGGGTTTGAAGGAGATATTCCAGTGAGTTATTTCTATCTTCTTTCGCAAGGTGTGCAGACTTTATTAATGATAGACAAAACCTTTCCCTTACCTATACCGGGAATGGTTCACATAAAAACTAAAGTGACTCAATTTTCGGAAACATCACTTCATGAAGCACTTGAGATAAAAAGTGTTGTGGAGATCGATAACAAGGAAGAGGGATCACTTTTACCTAGGTTTAGTGAACATTTTTATCAAAATGGGATTAAGGTTGTAGAGATTGAGAGTATTTACTTGCTTAAACGAAAAACCAAAAAGAAATCATACACGAAAAGAGAGAATAAGATCATAGAAAATAAAGATTCAAATTGGCTTGAGGAATCTTGGAATATCAAAAGGGGAGAAAGCATGAAATACGCTAAGTTATCTGGTGATTTTAACCCAATTCATGTCTCAACGATTTTTGCATGGCTGGCTGGATTTAAAGGTAAAATAATTCAGGGATGGTACAGTGCAAGTCGCACGGTGGCTAAAATTGAAAAAGAAACGGGCATGCCTGTCAAATCGATTGATATAGAATTTCTTCGGCCATTAGGCATCCCTAATAAATCAAATTTAGAATTTCGATTAAGCAGCGATAGGAATTTTCAGTTCAGAATAAAAAGAGATAAAGATCAACATTATGCCATTTCGGGTTATATTTCATGATCTGTCCTTATTTCAACAAGGGTTATTACACTCTTTTCACCATCTAAATGATTAGTATTCAATAGCTTTCAAAAAAGATAGAGAATGAATAATAAAAAGGATTAAAATCTCTTTTTAAAGTTTAAAAAATATATACATTTGCATCCGCTCAAACGGGCGTAAGTTCTTACAAGCCTCCATAGCTCAGTTGGTCAGAGCAGCTGATTTGTAATCAGCAGGTCGATGGTTCGAATCCTTCTGGGGGCTCTTTTTTC
>JAUVAY010000004.1 GCA_030591505.1 Flavobacteriales bacterium
CGGCTTTAAATAAAGTAGTAAAGAATGAATTATTTCGCAATAACTACATTAAAGTTACTTACGTTTCCATCTTCGTAACGAAGACCGAAAGTATACACACCATTCTCAAGATTCGAAACATTCACTTTAAGAACCTGACCAGCAGAAACACTTACAGTTTGCATTTCAACTAATTTACCAGCTACATTAAAGATTTGAATAGTTGTCAAACCATTAACATCGTTTAATGGAATTTGAATCATATTCTGAGCTGGGTTTGGATAAGGAGTAACATCAATATTATTACTCACTTCATCAACTCCAACAGCATTTACATCGATCAAATGCGCAGAAATACCTGGAACCCAATCAGTTCCAAATCCACCATCAAACCATTCTGCACCATCAGACAATGGATACATCACTTGTAAGTAAGTATCTTGTGTTGTTTGATAATCCATACTAGTAACATCATGTCCAAATCTAACTGTTTCACTTTCAGTTGCTACACACATAAGGTAACGAACATCATCTTCTAATTCAATAACGTCTTCAAAAGGGACATAAAGATTAAGTCCTGATAAGTCATCACCAACATATTCATATACTCCTGAAGCTAAAAGATCAAGATCGATCTCATCAATACCTGTATAAAGTGGATCAAGAACATCTTCAAATTGTAAAGTCCATTCATATAAGTAAACAGAAACAACTTCTCCATCTAAACCTTCACCAAAAGTTGAAGTAGAAAAAGTAAGTCCAACAGGAGCTACTCTACTTCCATTAGGATCTTGGAATATGATACAAGAATGTAATTCTCCACCCGTTGTAGTTGAAGAAGTATATTTTACGTTTGAAGGTCCTTCTGCTTCATCTGCAATTTCAGCATAAGAGAATAAATTTTCACTCATTCTAAAATTAGCCATTAACATATCATCAGCAGGAAAATCATCTGTAGAGTCACTAGCCAATGAATAGGTCATTTCGTATACACCTAAATCATAATTTGTTTGACTAAATGTTGGAAGTGCTACAAAAGCACTATCACCTGAAAGAATATCAACTGCAGTTGCACTTTCATTATACAGTTCCGATCCATCCAAATTAATTATGGCACTCAATACAACGTTTGTTTGATCATTAGAACCAAAATTAGTAACCCATGCACCTGTTTGAACTTCAAACTCAGTATCATCTTGTGCTAACATTTGCACATTAGAAGCATATCTTGCTCTTACGGGTCCATACGTTTTAATCCCTATATCATTGTTATAAAAACCATTTTTATTACCAATAAATACAGTCATACCACCTGCTAAAATAGCATCCCTAAGGTTAGCTCCTGCTCCTTGAGAAATCATAACTACAGGAATGGTAACGTTTGCTCCATCTGCTCCACCACCCATTTCAATAGGCAATCCAGTATGATTGATAATTACGACAGCAATAGCTCCCGCTTCTTGCGCAGCAAATGCTTTTGCTCCAAATTCACAAGCTCCTCTGTATAAAACAGCAACTTTTCCAGTAATGTCATTAATAACAGGAGGGTCACATACTAATGAATCTTCAGTAGCAGAACCATCTAATGCCATAATCAATTCACCTCCAACAACTGCATTTACAGGGTTTTCCAAATTTGGAACACTCCAGTCTGCACTAGCAGAATCAGCATAAGTAAGGGTGTAGTTTCCTTCAAAAACAGAAGGTGGTTGTACATAAAACACAACCTGTGCATTGCCAAAGGTATATACCATGGCAAAAAGAATAAATAGTAAATTTCTTTTCATAGTGTAGAATTTTAGTTTATAAAATTAATTAATCGTGTTTTGTTTATAGTATTATCTCCTCAAATTTATAAATAAAAGGCAAGGGAAAAATATAATAAGTAAATTTTTACCGCTCTATTATTAAAAATCGTAAAACAAAGTAAAAACTAAAAGCCAATGAAACATATTTCATGCTTCAATTGGCTCTTAATTCTTATCAAAATTGTTTATTTATTTATAACAACATTGAAATTACTTACGTTTCCATCTTCATAACGAAGACCGAAAGTATACATACCATTTTCAAGGTTGCTAACATCAAACTTAAGTGTTTCACCTGAGTTAATAGAAACTACTATTGTTTCCACAAGTTTTCCGCTAATATCAAAAACATTTATAGATGCAAGACCTGAAACATCATTAAATGGAATTTGAATAAAATTCTGTGCTGGGTTAGGATAAGGAGTAACATCAACATTATTACTTACTTCCTCTACACTAACAGCATTTGCATTAATCATGTGTACAGCTATACCAGGTACAGTATTCGCTCCAAAACCAGCAACATTCCATTCTTCATCTGAACTAATAGAAAACAATGGCTGAAGGAATTCATCCTGTGTTGCTTGGTAAGCATTTTTTGCGGCATCATGACCTAAAAACATTTCAGAATTTTCATACCTAACACAGAATAAATAACGTGAATCATCATCTAAGTCAATAATATCCTCAAACTCAGCAAAAACATTTTCACCTTCCAAATCTCCTCCAACATATTCATAAAAACCAGAGGATAATAAATCAAGATCAATATCATCAAGTTGGTCAAAATTATCATCAAGTATATCCTCAAACTCAAGTGTCCATTCATATAAAAAGATATCAGCAACCTCACCATCTATTGTCTCCGCATTTGTAGAAAGAGCAAAAGTCATCCCAGTAGCAACCACACGACTCGCATTAGCATCACTGAAGTGAATACAATGTTGAGCTTCAAATGACATACCGCTAGGTTGAGAAAAACTTAAGTTAGTTGGACCATTTGCTTCATCTGTAAAAGAAGAATAAGTGAATAATGATTCACTAAAAGCAAAATTAGGGGATTCTGAATTATCAGCATCAAATTCATCTATACTATCAGAAACTACCGTATAAGTCATATCGTAAATAGCAGCTTCATAGCTTGTCTGACTGAATACGGGCAACATTACAAAAGCACTATCTCCAGATGCTATATCAATTGATGTACCTGCCGTTTCATTATATAATTCTGATCCATCCAAACTTATTTCAGCGGATAATAATACGCCCGTTTGATCATTAGAACCAAAGTTCGTAATCCAAGCTCCTAAAGGGATATCAAATTCCGTTTCATCTTGAGATAAAAGCAAAATGCTTGAAAACTGAGCAGCTTTAATCGCTAGTTCAGGTTTAATTCCAATATCATTTCCGTAAAAACCTGTTTTGTTACCATGGAATATAGTGAGGGTTTCACCATTACCAATAGCATCAGAAATTATCCCACCAGTACTAGTAGAAACCATTACCGTAGGAATAGTAACATTTATTCCTTCAACTCCACCACCCATTCCTACAGGCTCACCTGAGTGGTTCACAATAACAACTGCGATTGCACCTGCATCTTGACATGCAAGAGCTTTTGCTCCAAATTCACAAGCGCCTCTCCAAAGAACGGCAATTTTACCATCTACATCTGTAATAACTGGGGGGTCACAAATCAATGAATCTGTTGCGTCAAACGCTATTACTAAATCACCTATAATGGCATTAGCAGGATCTAGCATATCAGGTACAGTCCAACTTTGTGATACAACTGCATAGTCATTAGAATAATTTCCCGTTGCCCCTGAAGGTGGGTATATAAAAAACACAACTGCTGGATCAGCATCAGCAAATACATTACCTAATCCATAGGTACATACAAATATCAATAAAAGTAATTTTCTTTTCATAGTATAGAATTTTAGTTTATAGTTTTGATTTGCTATAAATATAGAAAAACGAATGTACCCTTCCTTGTAAACTGGCTAACATTTTTTACTATTTATTGGAATAATGACTACAAAGCACCTTTTATTGAAGGCATTCTAATTACAAATCATAGGAATATGAAAAGCCCAATATAAAATTTTTATCAGGAGAAACTGCATTCAATCTTTGCTGATAACGATAATATGTTTTCAAGCTATGCTTCTTTGAAATTGAGTATTGAAATCCAATGTCCATTCTTTGTTGTGAAAAGCGATTATCCCAATGATTGGTCCGTAAAAAAAGCTCGTAAGCAATAAATGGATCCAATGGAAATTTACGCGTTCGGTACCTAACCTTTACTTTATTTCTAAAATGTGCAGGCAAAGGACCTAACTCACTACTAAAGTTATAATCATAGCGAACTCGATAATTAAATCTAAAGCGATCGAGATTAAAATTAAACTTTGCAAAGCCAAACAAACGATGAACTAAATACTTTTCAAACCAATCGCTAAATCGGTATCCACCTGAAAACACAAGAAATTTAAAAGGATCGGTCTGAAGTTGTAGTTCAAGATAGGTCTCGTTAACATCCGCCAGGTTATTGTCTCGACGATAAGCGGCTTCAAATTTCAGGTCGAGTTTTTTATTGATCTTATAACTTAGACCGGCATCCAACCATAACTGAAAATCTTTTTGAATAAAAGGCGTAGAATTATTCTCTTGTGCGATTGAAGAAACGCTTACAAAAATTAATACAACTATATATCGAAGTGTCTTCATCAGAAATAGTCTACCAATTCTCTGTGACCAAATCGTTTCCAACTACCACATCACCATTATCCAACACCTTAATATTTATGCTGATTTCATTTGTTCCAGAATCACACGGGTCTATCGGACTGCATTCACCATAAGTATAAATGGTATAATTTCCAGCGTATAAGAAGGAGAACTTGTACTTTCCTTCATAATCAGTTCTCACCTCATCCCCATAAAAATCCTCGTCTCCAAAAACAATGTAAACACGCTTTTCAGGAAGGTAATACTCATTTTCAAACTGCCCTGAATTGTCGTATTTACGCTCCAGCACTTTTCCATAAATAGTGCTTTTCCCACCGTAACCTTCGTTTTTCTGACAGGCAGGTAAAAGAAATACCAGTACTAAAAGAAATAGGAGTAGCTTGATCCTTGTCACCATTCTATAATTTATTTTCATCATCATATATATTACAAACTAAGTCATCATACTTAGCAAGGATCGCTTTTCGCTTTAATTTTAATGTCGGTGTTAATTCTCCACCATCAATAGAGAATGGATGTTGTACGAATTCGAATTTCTTGATCTTCTCCCATTTCGCAAAGCCTTCATTATAATGGTCGATCACACTATGTAATTTACTTAAAAGAACGGAATCTTTTAATACAGCTTCGTCGCCTGGATAATCTAATTTTTTATGCTTATAATAATCTTTTATGTGGTCGTAAGAGGGCACTATCAAAGCTGCAGGGTGTTTTCTGTTTTCTCCGATCACCATTAATTGTTCAATAAACATAGAAGCTTTAAAGGTATTCTCCATCAATTGAGGTGCAACGTATTTTCCTCCCGAGGTTTTAAAGATCTCTTTTTTACGATCAGTTATCTTTAAAAAGCCTTCTTCATCAATTTTCCCAATATCTCCAGTGTGAAACCATCCATCCGGATCGAGTACTTCACGTGTTTTTTCTTCATTTTTATAGTAACCTAGCATCACATTAGGACCCTTAGCCAATACTTCACCATCTTCAGCAATTTTAATCTGAACTTTATCTATCGCCTTTCCAACAGTTCCTATTTTAAAATGACGGTCTGCCATCATATTAACTGTAATTACGGGTGAGGTTTCCGTAAGCCCATAACCTTCCATAATAGGCACTCCTGCTGCATTAAAAACACGCGCTAATCGAGGCTGAAGGGCAGCACTTCCCGAGGCAATTACTTTTACATTACCGCCTAAAGCTTCTCTCCATTTACTAAAAATTAATTTATTCGCTATCTTCAATTTAAACTCATACCATGCACCATTTGCTTGATACGGTTCATATTCTTTTGCTAAGTCTAGTGCCCAGAAAAACAATCCTTTTTTAATTCCTGTTAAATCTGCGCCTTTCATTACGATCTTATCATAGATCTTTTCAAGCAAACGCGGAACGGCTGAGAAACCATCCGGCTTGATCTCCTTTAAATTATCGCTGATCGTTTCAATAGACTCAGCATAATATATAGAAGTTCCTACATACACATATAAATAAGACAAGATGCGTTCATATACATGACATAAAGGAAGAAAACTTAAGGCCTTTTCTCCGGCATATAAGGGCAATCTAAGTCTGCTTGCCAAAACATTACTTAGTAAATTATTATGTGATAACATAACCCCTTTAGGCACTCCGGTTGTTCCTGAAGTATAGATCAATGTGGCAAGATCATCCGTTTTTACATTGCTTTTAAGTATTTCAACTTTTTCCTGGTACTCGATATCTCCAAGCTCCATTACATCCGTCCATCGTTTAACACCTTCGAGTTTATCAAATGAAAAAATATCTTGTAATGTAGATACATTATCAAAGATCGCTTTTACTTTATCATAGATCTCCTGATCAGAAACAAAACAATATTTTATTTCGGCATTATTAAATATGTATTCATATTCTGAAGAAGTTATTGTAGGATAAATAGGGACATTAATAGCTCCTATTTGCAATACCGCTAAATCAACAATATTCCATTCCGGACGGTTATTAGAAACTAAGGCAATCTTATCACCAGGTTGAACACCCAATGACAAAAGGGCTCTACTCAGTTTGTTTCCTAAATTAATAACCTCATCTGTAGAATAAGTAATCCATTCTCCATTCTCCTTTCCTGCCAAAGCAACTTCTAAAGGGTAATTATCTTTTTGATATTGTATAAAATCGAATAAGCGTGTAACGTTTTCCATTAAATTAAAATTAAATGCTTGTTGGGGTTAATGAATTTACAACCATGCAATAAATATAAGTTTTTAGTGCTAATCAAAAAACTTCATAAAGGCAATTCAGCTAAAAATAGAATTTCAAGTAGCTTATATCACTTTCTATAGACTTCTTCCCCATTAATAAAGGTAGAAACGACCTTTACTTCAAGTAGTTTTTCTTCAGGTAATTTCATAATATCTCCTTCGAGGATTACAAAATCTGCCAACTTATCTACTTCCAAACTTCCTTTTTCATTTTCTTCAAAATTGGACAAAGCTGCCCAAATTGTCATTCCCATTAACGCTTCATTTCTTGATAATTTTTGATCAGCTAAAAATGCCCCTTCCGGATAGCCTTTTACATCTTTCCGTGCTACCGCTGCATAAAATGTAAGCATTGGGTCAATTTTTTCGACAGGAAAGTCCGTTCCCAAGGCAAGAATCCCCATTTCTTGGAGCAATTTCTGATATGAATAGGCATCATGAATTCTCTCTTCCCCTAATCTATCTTCTGCCCAATACATATCTGAAGTAGCATGAGTGGGTTGAACAGATGGGATAATTGTATAGTCTTCAAATTTTTGAAGATCCTCTTCATTAACAACCTGTGCATGTTCGATTCTCCATCGTAGATCATTTGTGGTTTTTAAGTACTTAGCATAGATGGAGATTAATACTCTATTTGCCGAATCACCAATACAATGGGTATTCATTTGAAATCCATTTTCATAACAAAGTCCGGCTATACTATCAAAATGACTAAAGCTATTAAGCAAGAACCCCATATTGTCGGGTTGATCAGAATAAGGTGCCAGCAAAGATGCTCCTCTTGATCCTAAGGCACCATCAGCGTAAACTTTGACTGACCTGACTGTAAGGCGCTCTTTTATTAAAGGCCCATTTTGAAAATAATGATCGAGATTTCCCGATTCATCACTCAACATAGCATAAATACGCATTTTCAGGCTCCCATCTTCGTGTAAACCTTCAATGATTTGGATCTCATTATGTGACAAGCCAGCATCATCTACCGTGGTTAAGCCCACACTAAAACAATTTTTCTGGGCCGAAAGCAGTGCTTCTTTAATTAAACTATCGGAATCTTCAGGGAGCTTTCTCAATAAAAAATCCTTTGCATTATCCACCAATATACCCGTCAATTCTCCATCGATCGCTTCAAATATCCCTCCAGCAATGCTCTGTCCTGCTTTAATTGAAGCTATGTCCAATGCGGCTTGGTTTGCAATCATTGCATGACCATCTATCCTATCAAGGATAACTGGAGTATTTGGAAACAATTCATTCAGGATTTCATTACTAGGAAACTGTTTTATATCCCAATCATTTTGATCCCAGCCTTCACCGAGAATAATTTCATGATCATTCTTTAGTGAATACTCTTTCACTCGTTCCACAACTTCTTCCCAAGAGGAAGTTCCCGTAAGATCAACTCTCTTTAAACCTTTACCATAAGCCAGAAAATGGCAGTGTGCATCTATAAAACCAGGGTAGACAAATCTCTTTTCTGCATCAACAACTTGTGTAGACTTATATCGATTCATAATTGCTCGTTCGGCTCCTATCTCTACTATTTTACCATCCTTAATAGCCATCGCCTCAGCCACTGAGAATTGCTCATCAACCATATATATCGTAGCGTTATGAACGATGAGATCAACTTCAATATTCTTATAGGCACATGAGGAAAGAAAGGGTATTGCAAAAAGGCTAAGGAAATAAGCTAATAATCGTAACATACATTTTGTTTATTAAAGTCAGAAACGAAGATGCACATTTTCGGGGAAATTAATATGTTCTTTTTATCACTAATAAATAAGCTTCCTTGATTATTTTTGCAAAAAGAAATATCAATGACAAATAAAAAAAGTTCTCCTTCAACTTTAATCGCCTTTGTGGCTGTGTTTTTAATTGGCGTTTTTGTAGTTTATTTTATTCAGAATAGCGGAGATAAATTACCCATCTATAATCCCGCTGACATTAACCCTAGTCTGGTAGATGAATCGGTAAGGGATGTTAAAACCAATCATCGAATTCAGACATTCTCTTTAATAAACCAATTAGGAGATACAATAAGTGAAAAAAACTTTGAAGGGAAGATCTATGTTGCCGATTTCTTTTTTACTCGATGCATGGGTATTTGTCCGAAAATGACCAAACAAATGGACAGAGCTGCTACTGAACTGGCCGATGAAAAAGATGTGATGTTTCTTTCTCACTCTGTTACGCCTGTTTCTGATTCTGTTGTTGTTTTAGCAGAATATGCAGAGCTCTATGGAGCAAATCCCGAGCAATGGATGTTGGTAACAGGAGATAAAAAAGAGATCTATGATCTTGCTCGTAAATTTTACTTCGCTGTTACTACTGAAGGAACAGGAGACAGTACAGATTTTATCCATACCGAAAACTTTGTCTTAATAGATAAAGAAAAACGAATTAGAGGTTTTTATGATGGTACTTCAAGCAATGATGTTGATCAGCTTATTGATGACATTCGGACTTTACAGAAGGAGTATGAATAACTAGACATTTATATTACTGGCTGTATCACAGCGTTTCACAGAGGAAAATAAGAACTTTTACAGAGCATTAATAATGATTTAATTCTAAAAATGCGCTATAATACTTGCTCTCAGGTTCATTCCAGCAGCAGTAATACCACTTGAATATGGTCGATAGCGCTCATTTAGAATATTCTCCAAACCTAGATCCAATCGAAGTGCGCTCGATATAAACCAGGATCCCTGCACATTTAAAACGTACCAAGATGGAGAATATGGGTTTCCTTGCGGATCAATTGCATAAATATGAGCTTTCTCTTGTTCGGAGGGAGCTAAGTGGTCATTAGAAACTTCGGCATTATAACTTCCATTTACATCAACTCTAAAATGATTATTCACATAGACTAAATGCAAACTTGACATTAGAGGAGTTACGTGTCTTAAAGGATCGCTATTCCCATCTTCTCCTTTAGTATAAACGAATGTTCCTCGAACGTTGAAATGTGTATTAAAGGACAATTTTATAGAGGATTCCACGCCGTAGATCCAACCATCTCCTAAGTTTTGGATGGCTTCCACTTTACTTAATTCACCATCATAAAAAATAGAGTCCTGACCATTGATCGAATAGTCGCTGCGCACCATTACATCTTCTAGTAAAGAATAAAAACCAGAAACTTCCCATTGAAAATTATTAGACGGACTCCAAGTTGTTCCAAGGTCGAAACTCCATACTTTTTCCGGATCAAGGGAAGTGTTTGGAACGACAATATTTCCAGGGGTAGAATCAAATACTTTTGCTACATCATCAATATTGGGAGCGCGGAATCCCTGAGCAATATTTGCTTGAAATCTCAACTTGTCAGAAACTTTAACTACAGTTCCTAATGAAGGCGTTAATGCATTGACAGATTGTAAAAAACTGCTTTCGGGAAAAGGAAAATAAGTAGTGTCAAAATCCCCTTTCATATGTACATAGCTAAAGCGTAATCCACCATTCAGTAACCAATTTGGACTTATTTTCCATTTTATCATACTATAAATTCCAGAACTTAGATAATCAGACCCATCAGGGTAGCGAGTAGAAGTGCCACTTTTATCTCCGCTTTCAATGTTTTCAATGTAGCCTTCAGATCCAATTAAGTTATACCATAACTCAGCACCATAATACATTTGCAAATTTTCATTGATATCTTTATTAAAATCAATGTTAAAATTGATCCCATTTACAGTTTCTGTACGGTGTCGTTTCTCGATTTCATCAAATCTTCTGTCATGTCTGCTTTCCTTATAGTTTTGATAATCCAAGTTTAGTTTCCATTCGTCAAATAAAGAAGTAGATGATTCACCTTGCATGGTTATTCCTGCATTTATCCAATTATTAGGACCGTAGTACCATTCCGAATATTTCAACCCTTGATCACCTTCCTGAATCAATCGATCATAACGTGGCACATCACTTGTTTGTGCCATTGAAAAATGAATACCCATGTTTGTTTTATCACTTAACTTAATCCCAAATTTTTGAATGAAATTCATTTGTTTATAACCCGAAAACAGTTGTTCTCTATCATTTGGATTATTAATCAGTGTGTCTTTTCCATTAATTCGATCAACATAATGTGTTCTTAAATATTCGTCTGGTCCATTTTTACCCATTGTTAAATCACCAAACTGAGAAAATGAAAATGAAGTAAATGAGCTATATTTTTCTCCTCCAAGACTAAAATGTACGTGTCCGCTTCCTTCTTTTGCTGCAGAACCATAACCAAAACTTCCAATTCCATTGATCAAAAGAGTAGAGTCATTTGAAAATTTAGGTTCAATACTTCTAAAATCGATCACTCCACCTAAGGCATCGCTACCATAAACGGTTGATCCTGGTCCAAAAACAATTTCTGCACTCTCCATTGCTTTAGAGTCAAACAATATAATATTCTGAAGATTACCCGAACGATAAATTGCATTATTCACTCTCATCCCATCATAGACCAAGAGAATTCTATTGGCTGCAAAACCTCTAAACATGGGGCTTCCCCCTCCCTGCTGACTTTTTTGAATAAACACCTGGCCTGTATTTCCAAGAAGGTCTGCACTCGTTGCCGGCTGATATGCCAACCCATCCCTATGCACAGATTTTACACGAAGCGGCATTTCATCTGCTTTTTGTTTCCACTTATTTGCAGAGATCGTAAACTCATCAAGCGCAATGGTTTGCCTTGTTAAAATAATCTGGTACTTATTCTCAGCAATAGAAGCAAAGCTCACTTTAATCGTAATAAAAGAAGGATGCTGAAAAGTTATTGAATCTGTCGTGGAAAGCTCATGGCTTAAACTAACTTTTCCATTTGCATTAGTGATCGCTGTTTCGAAAGGGGTGATCACAAAAACATCACTCACAGCTTCATGCCCTTGCATATCGACAATATGGATATTTTGAGCAATAATACTGCTCGAAATAAAAAGGATAATTACTATTAGTAAATGTTTTATCATCAATACCTTAAATTTGCCCCAAATGCACAATAATCATGCCTATAAAAGGGCATAATTTTATATTTTAAATCAATCAGCGCGTGAAAATACTATTTGCTAGTCAAAATCAACACAAACTCGAAGAAGTTTCGAAAATACTCCCATCAACGATGGAATTAATTGGTTTAAATGACCTTGATTTTCGAGAAGACATTCCAGAAACGGAAGATACGATTGAAGGAAATGCCTTACTAAAAGCACGTGTGATCTACAAAAAATTTGGAATTCCTTGTTTTGCTGATGATACCGGATTATTTATTGAAGCATTAAACGGGGAACCCGGTGTTTATTCTGCCCGATGGCATGAGAAAGACGATCGCTTTGAAACGAACATTGAAAAGGCACTCTTTAAATTAAAGGATAAGGGAAACAGAAGTGCCTATTTTAAAACCGTTGTTGCTTACATCGACAATAAAGGCGAAATATTATTTGAAGGCCGAGTTGATGGGAAGATCATTAGTTCACTTCGTGGTGATTCTGGTTTTGGTTATGACCCCATTTTTATACCTGACGGCTACGATCAAACATTTGCAGAAATGCCATCTGAATTAAAAAATAAAATAAGCCATAGGGGAAGAGCGATGAAGAAATTTATCGCGTATTTGGCTTAAGGATATACTTCGAGTTCTCAGTTCTCAACTCCCTATTTATACAACAAATACTTACTTCTAATCACTTTAAAGTCTTCCAGTTCTTTTTGATAGGAATCTCTGAATTGCTCTATCGTCCAACCTTTTTTTAAAGCTTGATGAATGGCATCGGAACCACTTAACTTTTGAAAATAATCAAGGCTTTTAAAAAATGCATCCTCACCCAAAAACTCATACATTTTCCATAAATAGGTCCAGTTAATTCGTGCTTCTTTTGTTAATTCTTCATTACTTAAAGTGGAAAGGTCAATTCCATGGCAGACTAAATCTTCAAATTTCGGGTACTTGCTTTTTCCTGGAATAGATCGTGGAGTAAACTCCATTGTTCCATCTTCGTATCCTGGAAAGCCCATTAATTGAAATGGTTTTTCTGTGCCCCTTCCAACACTAACATTTGCCCCTTCGAAATAACATAAGGAAGAATAGAGATATATGCTTTTCATATTAGGGAGATTTGGGGATGGAGCTACTGGAAGCTGGTATAAACTATCATGTGTATAGTTTTCCAATTCAATAATTGTTAAATCTAAAACCTCACTTTTTTTGATCCAATTTTCGCCTTTAAGCATCAAGGCATACTCCCCAATTGTCATTCCACTAACAATAGGTGTAGGATGTAATCCGAGAATAGAACGAAAAGCGGTGTCAAGAACAGGTCCGTCAACATAATAAGCATTCGGATTGGGTCTATCAAGAAGCATAAAAAAAACCGAATTCTCTGCTGCTGCTTCCATGGCCCAACTTAATGTAGATAGATAGGTATAATAACGTAAGCCCACATCCTGTATGTCAAATACGAGTACATCAATATCTTGAAGAAGTTCGGCGCTGGGTTTTTTATTCTTTCCGTAAAGCGAACTTAGTGGAATTCCTGTTTTCTCATCCACTTCATCTTTTATTTTCGCTCCATCCGACCTATCACCTCTAAACCCATGTTCCGGAGCAAAGATCCGAACAAGGTCAACCTTATTTGCTAATAAAAAATCAACAAGATGCTCATCTCCTACCCTTCCACTCTGATTCGTGATCAAGGCCACTTTTTTTCCTTCTAAACTTTCCAGATAAATTTCCGACCGCTCAGCTCCAGTCCTGATCCGTTGTGAATGTGTAGTTGAACATGATGACAATATCATCATCCAGATTAAAAGCGGATAAAGTTGTTTGATGAACTCGTTCATATAATTAACTTAGCCACGAATGTAGCAATTAGAATTTTATTGAATACTTCCTTTTTTATAGCTCGCCGACTAGCGTTCAATTCTGATCAAAAAAAGAGTTTCGCTCGGCCAATCATTCGCTTTGCCGTACTAAGTATGGCCTTAGGCATCATTGTTATGCTATTGGCTATTGCAATTGTAATTGGCTATCAAAAGGAAATAAGGGATAAAGTGGTAGGCTTTGGCTCGCATATAACCATTAGCTCTCTTACTTCCAATCGCTCAATGGAGTCTTCGCGCTTACTTAAACATCAAGATTTTTATCCGGGAATTGATAGCGTAGAAGGGATAAGACATATTCAGATTTTTGCTACAAAACCGGGTTTAATAGAAACAGAAGCCGACGTTCAGGGGATTGTTGTTAAGGGGATAGGAAGTGATTTCGACTGGGACTTTTTTGAGCGAAACATTGTAGAAGGAGATAAAATTGATCTTTCATCTCAAAAAGCCTTACAAGAAATAATTATTAGTCGAAGCATTGCCAATCGCTTAAAAATCACCTTAGAGGATAAAGTAAGAATCTACTATCCTGACCCTAAAAAAGGCTTCAGTCAACGGAATTATACAGTAAAAGGAATTTATCATACCGGATTATCTGACTTTGATAAAGAATGGGTTCTTGTGGATATTCGTCACCTTCAACAGATCAATCATTGGGGAATTCGGGGAAAACTCGCAATCAGCGATTCTTGTTTGCAAGGAAATATAGGGTTAAAAGCAAACGCTTTTGGAGGTCGAGGTGCCTATAAATACAAATGGAGTGATACGAATAGAACAGGGTCAGGTCCTCATTATTTTAATCTCTCTTCCGACACCGTCATTCATGTAGTCATTAGCGATGCGAGTGCAACCTTAGCTGATTCTCTTTCCTATCATTTTATTCCTCAAACTAATAAATCACTCTATTGTGCTTCTGATTTTGAGATCATCAGCTACCAGGCGGGAGGTACAGATGAAGATTATATCGGTGGATTTGAAATCCTTCTTGATAATTACGATCAACTCTTAAAAATGGATGATCTTATCTATGAAAACCTTGATTTTGGTTTAAAAACGCAAACCATTACAGACCAGGTTCCTGAAATTTTCAATTGGTTGAATATGTTGGACACGAATGTTCTTATCATTATAGCCTTAATGATCTTGGTTTCGGTAATCAATATTTCTTCTGCCCTTTTAATCCTAATTCTTGAAAGAACTAATGCGATTGGAATCCTTAAATCAATGGGAGCCAGCACATGGAATATTAGAAAGATCTTTATTTATCAGGCGACT
This sequence comes from Flavobacteriales bacterium, assembly GCA_030591505.1. Classification (GTDB taxonomy): domain Bacteria; phylum Bacteroidota; class Bacteroidia; order Flavobacteriales_D; family JAHECK01; genus JAHECK01. The sequence goes on from JAUVAY010000004.1 coordinate 14,930, forward strand.
TACATAATAATTAAAGGTTTGTTCTGGGGAAATTTGATTGGTCTTATTTTGGTGTATTTCCAATACAGTACTCATTTTTTCAAATTAGAACAAGAGAATTATTTTTTGAGTTATGTACCGGTTCAATTAGAGTTAAGCCATGTATTGATTCTCAATATTGGTGTTCTGTTAATCAGTTTATTTCTAATGATCGTTCCATCCTATTATATTTCCAAAATACGACCTGTAAAAGCAATTCGATTTAATTGATTATCGGTACTTTTGCCCCCATTATTTAAACAGATTATGCAGTACTACAATAATATTCTTGAAACAGTTGGTAACACTCCACTTGTTAAGTTAAATGAAGTAACAAAGGATTGTAAAGCAACCATTTTAGCTAAAGTTGAAACCACTAATCCTGGAAATTCTGTAAAAGACCGAATGGCCATTCAGATGATCGATGATGCAGAAGCTGATGGGAAGCTAAAACCTGGAGGAACCATAATCGAGTGTACTTCAGGAAACACAGGAATGGGCTTAGCTTTAGTTGCGGTTATACGAGGCTATAAATGCATTTTTACTGTAGCAGATAAACAATCGCAAGAAAAAATTGATATTCTACGGGCCTTAGGTTCTGAAGTAATTGTTTGTCCAACCAATGTGGCTTCCGACGATCCTCGATCCTACTATTCTGTTGCGGAGCGTAGGCATAATGAAACACCTAATTCAATATTTGTAAATCAGTACGATAATCTTTCCAATCGAAAGGCTCATTATTTAAGTACCGGTCCTGAAATTTGGAAACAAACTGAAGGTAAGATCACTCATTTTGTAGTGGGTGTTGGTACCGGTGGAACAATTTCAGGTGTTGGAAAATATTTAAAAGAACAAAATCCTGATGTACAAATAATTGGAATAGATACTTATGGTTCTGTATTCAAAAAATACCACGAAACGGGTGAATTTGATGAAAATGAGATCTACCCTTACATTACTGAAGGAATTGGAGAAGATATATTACCTAAAAACGTTGATTTCTCTGTTATTGATCATTTCGAAAAAGTAACGGATAAGGACGGCGCATTGATGACGAGAAGACTGGCTAGAGAAGAAGGAATCTTTGTTGGTAATTCTGCAGGATCTGCTGTTGCTGGAATCGAACAATTAAGTGATCAGTTTAAAGAAGAGGATGTAGTTGTTGTATTGTTTCATGATCATGGTTCACGTTATGTGGGGAAAATTTTCAATGATGACTGGATGCGTGAAAGAGGTTTCATCAATGCCGCTAAAAATGCCTTAGACCTTATTCAATCGCATAAAGACTTAAGATTAATAACGGCTTCGCCTGGTGAATTAGTTGGAAATGTTATTGCACGAATGCGTGAATATAATATCTCTCAAGTGCCTGTTGTTAGGGATGGGAAATTTGTTGGATCCTTGAATGATTCAGACCTATTTCAACAATTAATAGAAAATCCAGATTTAAAATTAGCTTCGGTTGAGGATGTTATGAAAGGAGCATTTGAAATTGTTGAAGCGAATGAAAAAGTGGAGAATATTGCTCGTTTATTGGATAAGAAAACGCATGCTGTACTTGTTAGAATGAGTAATGACAACTATCAAATTATAACAAAACATGATTTGATTGATGCCATTGGATAAATCAGCATCCATCAAGGATATGATAGGGAGAGAATTACGTCTTCCCAGCTATCCTAAAAAAATAATAAGCCTTGTCCCCTCGCTCACTGAGCTGCTCTATTCTATGCGTCTTGACGATAGAGTTATTGGAATAACAAAATTTTGTGTTAGGCCAAATAAATGGCAAGGGCTAAAAACCAATGTTGGGGGCACAAAAAATATCAATTTAGCAATTGTTGATCAGCTCAATCCAGACCTGATCATAGCGAATAAAGAAGAAAACAGTCGTCAGGATATTGATCTATTATCTACTAAATACCCTGTTTGGGTAAGTGATATAAATAATTTTGATGAAGCATTAGCAGGTATAGAATCGATCGGTGAAATTACCCAAAGTGAGAAGGAGTCAAAACAATTATTATATAGAATCCATAAAGCATGGGGTGAAATTAACCCTAAACAATATAAGGTTAAAACCTGTGCTTATTTGATCTGGAATAATCCAATAATAACGGTTGGCTCTTCCACTTTCATCAACGATATGATCAATCGATTACAGCTAAAAAACGTTGTTGATGAATACCGATATCCTGAGATGACCTTGATTAAGTTAAAAGAGAAAAATCCTGATATCATTTTTCTTTCAAGCGAACCCTTCCCTTTTAATAAAGATCATCTTAGCTATTTCAAAACACAATTCCCAAATAGTCAAATCAAATTGGTTGATGGTGAAATGTTCTCCTGGTATGGATCACGAATGAAATATTCAGTAGATTATTTTAAAACTTTATTAGTAGAGTTAGGCAATAAATAGGTGTTTATACGTATTTATTAGAGAAGATAATTTTATTATTATTCCAATCCATATCTTAGCTAAAAAATGAGCACTTGAGAAAACTATACTACATCCTTATTTTCTTGATTACTTTCGCTACTCCATTTACTGGATACAGTCAGGGTGTTGGCGTAGTGCTAAGTGGTGGTGGCGGCTCAGCAATGGCACACATTGGTGTTTTAAAAGCTTTAGAAGAAAATAATATTCCAATAGATTATATTACGGGAACCTCCATGGGGGCCTTTATCGGTGCATTATATGCTTCAGGCTATACTCCAGCGGAGATGGAAGCTATGGTACTTAGTGAAGCATTTATTGATGCGTCTAACGGAACCTTAGATAATGAATTTTCTTATTATTTAAAGCAGAAGAATTTAGATCCTTCTTACCTGCGTTTTAAGGTAAAACCAAATCAACCATTAGTAAATTCTCTGCCTACTCATGTTTATGATTCCCGGCTTCTTGATTTTTATTTAATGACATTATTTGCCAGCGCAGAAGCTGTATCTGATTATAATTTTGATAAATTAATGCTGCCTTTTCGATGTGTTGCATCGGATATTTATAATAAGGAAAGTCATGTTTTTAGAGAAGGAAATGTAGGGAAAGCAATTCGTGCCTCAATGACCTACCCATTTTACCTTCAACCATTATTAATTGATAGCGTTCTCTATTTTGATGGTGGCTTATATGATAACTTCCCTAAGAAATTAATGCAAGATACATACAATCCTGTATTCATAATTGGTTCTAATGTATCTTCAAATGCGCAAAAACCACAAGCTGATAATCTTTTTAGTCAATTAGAAAATATGCTTTCAACACCTTCTGATTATGAAATTACGAATGAAGAAGGCGTTTTGATAAATATTACAAGCGAAAACTTGGCCCTAGATTTAGGCGATATTGAAGAATCAATTCATGCAGGTTATCATGAGACAATGAATTTAATTGATAGTATTAAAATTAAATTGAACCGGACGATGAGTGAATCGGAGTTTGATGAAAGGAGAAATGAATTTAATAGAAAAAAGAAAGCCTTACAATTTGAGTCAGTAAAAATTACCGGCTTAGACAATACCCAAACCAAATTTATTGAAGCCTCATTTGGTCAAATTAAGGACCTGAATGACGTTCAAAATGTTAAACGCCTGTATTTTAAATTATATGCGGATGATAAAATAAAGTTTATCTACCCTACAGCAAGATTAAATACGGAGAGTGATAAATATGAACTAACACTAGATATAACTAAAGACAAAAGCCTTGAAATTCAAATAGGAGGTATCTTTTCTACTTCACCAATAAATACAGGATATGCATCCATTAAATATAATCTCTTTAATAAAACCTCTCTTTCGATCGGTTTGAATGGATACTTTGGAAATGTATATCAATCAACGAAATTGAATTTCGTACTCGATGTTCCTTCACGAATCCCATTTTATTGGGAACCCTATTTTGCTATAAATGATTATGACTATTTTAAAAATAAAGTAAGTGTTTTTGATGAGGTTCAGCCGCCATATATTGTTACAAATGAGATTTACGTTGGTAATAGTTTTGGTTTCCCATTTATTCTAAATAGTGTTTTTTCGATTGATTATAAATACTATCAAGAGAAATATGCATACTATGCAAATCCTGATTTCACTTTAAAGGATACTTCTGACAATACGCATTTCTACGCGCATACTGTAGGTATAACAATCGATAGATTTAATTATAATTATCGTCAATATCCTTCATCAGGTACTCGATTTTATTTTAATGCTCGATTTGTAAGTGGTGCTGAAAACACTACTTATTCTCTTAATTCGATAGAACGTATTTCGAGCGATATACGAAGAAATTGGTTTCAAATTTATTTAGAATACAGTGGGTACCCAATAAGCACAAAATATTATTCATTGGGTTTACATTTTGAAGGTTACTTATCAAATATGCCAGATTTCAGCAACTACTTTGCAACAGTTATATCAGCCGTTCCATTTCAACCACTAACAGAGTCTATTACTTTATTCCAACCTCATTTAAGAAGTACTTCATGGCTTAGTGTTGGAATGAAAAATATTTTTAAGCCTTTTAAAAATTTCCAAATTAGGGTAGAGGGCTATGTTTATCAGCCTGCTTATGATCTTAAACCAAAAGATGATGGAACAACCGACAGAGGAGTACTATTTGATACTCGTTATCTAATATTAAGTGCTGCACTGGTATACCACACGAAGATCGGTCCCATCAGTTTAAATGGAAACTACTATCAAAACAATTTTCCGGAAACAAGCTTATTACTAAACTTTGGATATACTTTATTCAATAAAACAGCAAGAAAATAATTAAGCCTGAGGAATTGGTCCTCCAAAATTAATTGGCAACCCACCTTCCGGACCTTGAATATCTTTAATTGGTCCATGTGCTGCTTCAAATTTATTGACATTTTCTGCCAATGCTTTCATTAAACGTTTTGCATGTTGCGGTGTCAGAATAATTCTAGATTTCACTTGTGCTTTAGGCATTCCAGGCATTACTCTGATAAAATCCACTATAAATTCGCTATTTGAATGGGTAATAACAGCTAGGTTAGAATATACTCCACCTGCTACTTCTTCATTCAATTCAATATTTATCTGATTTTGCTTTAATTTTTTTTCTTCTGCCATTTTTCTGAGTTTTATAAAAAAGAAACTGCCCAAAGTTACTCAATACTTCTTAAAAAAGCATGGAGTAGCTCGGGCAGTTTCATTAGAATAATAGTTTATTCGTTGACTTCTTCCACTACTACTTCTTTATTAAGTAGCGCTTCGTATTCCTCTCTATTTCCAACAATAATTTTTTGGAATTTTCTAATTCCTGTTCCTGCCGGAATTAAATGACCAACGATTACATTTTCTTTCAGACCTTCTAGGTGATCAACTTTTCCAGCAACTGCTGCTTCATTAAGAACTTTGGTTGTTTCCTGGAATGATGCTGCAGAGATAAAACTCTTCGTTTGAAGTGCTGCACGAGTAATACCTTGAAGTACTGGTCTAGAAGTCGCAGGTACTGCATCTCTCGATTCAATCACCTTTTTATCTTTACGTCTCAATATTGAATTTTCATCTCTCAATTTACGAGCATTAATGATCATCCCTGTTTTCAGCGTTTCTGAATCTCCAGCATCTTCAATCACTTTCATTCCGTACATTGAATCATTCGCATCCATAAAGTCGGTCTTATTCACTAATTGCTTTTCTAGCAATCTAGTGTCTCCCGGATCAACAATTTGAACCTTTCTCATCATTTGGCGAACAATTACTTCAAAGTGCTTATCATTAATTTTCACACCCTGTAATCGGTACACCTCTTGTACTTCATTCACAATATACTCCTGAACCTTAGTTGGTCCTTGTATTGCCAGTATATCAGCTGGAGTTATTGCTCCATCAGACATTGGATTACCAGCTTTTGTGAAATCATTTTCTTGAACAAGAATATGCTTAGAAAGAGGAACAAGATACTTCTTGATCTGTCCTGTTTTCGATTCTACAATTACTTCTCTATTACCACGTTTTATCTTACCATAAGAAACCACACCATCGATCTCACTTACTACAGCGGGATTAGAAGGATTACGTGCTTCAAATAATTCGGTCACCCTTGGCAGACCTCCAGTGATATCTCCAGATTTACCTGCAGACCTTGGGATTTTAACAAGGATTTCTCCTTCGCTAACTTTAGCTCCTGATTCAACAGCAATGTGAGCACCAACTGGAATAGAATAAGTTTTACTTACTTCTTTTGTTTTGGAATCTAAAACTAAGATCTCCGGGTTTTTCTTACGGTCTCTTGTTTCAATAATCACTTTCTCACGGAAACCTGTTTGTTCATCGATTTCCTCTTTGAATGTTACTCCATCAAGAATATTACTGAACTCAAGTTTTCCATCAATTTCTGAAATAATTACAGCGTTATATGGATCCCAGCTACAAATAAGGTCTCCTTTCTTCACTTTTGAACCGTCTTTAATAGCTAACTCAGAACCGTAAGGAATATTATTTGTTGAAAGAACTACTGCATTCTTCACATCCACCAATTTCATCTCACCTGAACGTCCAATAACAACATTCACTTCAACTCCGGCTTCATTCGTACGTTTTATCGTTCGAACACCTTCTAACTCTATCTTTCCTTTATATTTTGCTCTGATCTCAGATTCACCTGCGATGTTAGATGCTGTACCCCCAACGTGGAAAGTACGTAATGTCAACTGTGTACCTGGTTCACCGATTGATTGTGCAGCAATTACACCAACTGCTTCACCAATTTCAACTGGTCTCCCAGTAGATAAGTTTCGACCATAACACTTTGAACAAACACCACGTTTTGTTTCACATGTTAACACCGATCTTACTTCCACTTCTTCAATATCAGCCTCTCCAATTTTCTCTGCAATATCTTCATTGATCATATCACCAGAAGAGATAATAAGCTCATCAGTATTCGGATCGTAGATATCGTGAACTGTCGTTCTACCTAATATTCTATCGTATAGCGACTCAATGATATCTTCATTCTTCTTAAGTGCTTTTTCAACCAATCCACGTAATGTTCCACAATCATGGGTGTTAATGATAACATCCTGTGATACATCAACAAGTCGACGAGTTAAGTAACCCGCATCTGCCGTTTTCAATGCTGTATCGGCCAAACCTTTACGTGCACCGTGAGTTGAAATAAAGTACTCAAGAATAGAAAGTCCTTCTTTAAAATTAGAAAGAATAGGATTCTCAATAATTTCCTGTGAAGAAGCTCCGGATTTTTGTGGTTTTGCCATCAAACCCCTCATTCCTGAAAGCTGACGAATCTGCTCTTTAGATCCCCTTGCTCCAGAGTCAAACATCATATAAATAGAGTTGAACCCTTGTTTATCCTCAATCAATTGATCCATAAGGATATTAGTAAGCTTAGAGTTTGTATGCGTCCAGATATCAATGATCTGGTTATAACGCTCATTATTCGTTATAAGACCAAGATTATAGTTACCCATAACCTCTTTCACTTTATCTTTAGCTAAATCTACCAATTCATCTTTTTCCTTAGGAATGATAACGTCATTAAGGTTAAAGGACAAACCGCCTTTGAAAGCGTTGATATATCCCATTCCTTTTATTTCGTCAAGAAATTGAGTTGTTCTTGCAACACCCACTTTTTTCAGGATATCGCTAATAATATCACGAAGTGCTTTTTTCGTCAATAATTCATTAATGTAACCAACTTCATTCGGCACCAGTTCATTGAACATCACTTTACCAGTGGTTGTTTCAATAATCTCATGCTTAGTGATCTCTCCGTCAACGTATATTGGAATTCTTACTTTAATATGAGCATGAAGATCCAATTTACCTTCATTATAAGCGATCTCTACCTCACCCGGTGAATAGAAGGTCATTCCTTCACCATTTACTTTTTCTGTTTTAGTAGACTTTTTTCCTTTTGTAATGTAATAAAGTCCCAATACCATATCCTGAGAAGGCACAGTAATAGGTGCTCCATTAGCAGGGTTCAGAATATTGTGTGAAGCAAGCATTAATAGCTGCGCTTCCAAAATAGCTGGTGCTCCTAATGGAATATGAACAGCCATCTGGTCACCATCAAAATCGGCATTGAATGCAGTACAAACCAATGGATGAAGTTGAATTGCTTTTCCTTCGATCAATTTTGGTTGGAATGCCTGAATACCTAGACGGTGAAGTGTTGGAGCCCTGTTTAATAATACAGGATGTCCTTTTAATACATTTTCTAAAATATCCCAAACAACAGGGTCTTTACGATCTACAATTTTCTTAGCAGATTTTACCGTTTTAACTATACCCCTTTCAATCAGCTTTCTAATAATAAATGGCTTGAATAACTCTGCAGCCATACTTTTAGGAAGTCCACATTCATGCAATTTCAATTCCGGTCCAACAACAATTACTGAACGAGCAGAATAATCAACACGTTTTCCTAATAAGTTTTGACGGAATCGACCTTGCTTTCCTTTTAATGAATCGGAAAGTGATTTTAATGGTCTATTTGATTCTGTTTTTACAGCAGAAGATTTTCTTGAGTTATCAAAAAGTGAATCAACAGCTTCCTGAAGCATTCTCTTCTCATTTCGAAGAATCACTTCTGGTGCTTTGATCTCTATCAGTCTTTTTAATCGATTATTTCTGATAATTACCCTTCTGTATAGGTCATTTAGATCAGAAGTAGCAAATCTACCTCCATCAAGAGGAACTAATGGTCGAAGTTCCGGTGGTATCACCGGCACAACTTTCACGATCATCCATTCAGGACGATTTTCTATATGACCATTTGCATCTCTAAAAGATTCAACAACCTGAAGTCTTTTAAGTGCTTCGTTTTTACGCTGTTGAGAAGTTTCTCTCGCTGCTTTATCTCTAAGCTCGTATGATAAAGCATCCAAATCAAGGCGTTTAAGAAGCTCAAATAAAGCTTCTGCACCCATCAATGTGATAAATTTATTAGGGTCATCGTTATCGAGGTACTGATTCTCTTTTGGAAGCGCTTCCATAATATCCAGATATTCCTCTTCCGTGAGGTAATCTAGATATTGTAATGGTTCACCTTCAGCATTAACAGCAGCACCAGCTTGAATAACTACATATCGTTCATAATAGATGATCTGATCCAGTTTTTTAGTAGGTAAACCCAGAAGGTATCCTATTTTATTTGGAAGTGATCTGAAATACCAAATATGCGCAACAGGAACAACCAAGGAGATATGCCCTTGACGTTCTCGACGAACTTTCTTTTCGGTTACTTCAACTCCACATCTATCACATACGATTCCTTTATATCGAATTCGTTTGTATTTCCCACAATGACATTCATAGTCTTTAACAGGTCCAAAGATTCTTTCACAAAACAACCCATCTCTTTCCGGCTTGTATGTCCGGTAGTTAATTGTTTCAGGCTTTAGTACCTCTCCATTCGATCTTTCAAGAATTGATTCCGGAGAAGAAAGACTAATTGTAATTTTATTAAAATTACTGCTGACCTTTTGATCTTTTCTATAAGCCATAGATATAATTGAATTTCGTTTTAATCAATAAAAATTAATCAAGAGTAATATTAAGTGCAAGGCCGTTCAACTCATGTAACAATACATTAAAGGATTCCGGAATACCTGGTTTAGGCATTGGTTCTCCTTTAACAATCGCTTCATAAGCTTTTGCTCTTCCAACAACATCATCTGATTTTATAGTAAGAATTTCCTGAAGGATATTGGCAGCACCAAATGCTTCCAATGCCCACACTTCCATCTCACCAAAACGCTGACCTCCAAATTGAGCTTTACCTCCAAGTGGTTGTTGAGTAATAAGTGAGTAAGGTCCGATAGAACGTGCATGCATTTTATCATCCACCATATGTGCCAGTTTGATCATATAAATGATACCAACAGTTGCAGGTTGATCAAATCGCACTCCAGTTCCACCATCATATAAGTAGGTAGTACCATATCTAGGAACACCGGCTTCATCAGTATACTTATTGATGTCATCGATGCTTGCTCCATCAAAAATTGGTGTAGAGAATTTCTGTCCTAATTCTTCACCTGCCCAACCCAATACAGTTTCATAGATCTGTCCAAGGTTCATTCGAGAAGGTACACCCAGTGGGTTAAGAACGATATCAACTGGCGTTCCATTTTCAAGGAATGGCATATCTGCCGCACGAACAATTCGGGATACGATACCCTTATTTCCATGACGTCCAGCCATTTTATCTCCAACTTTAAGTTTTCTTTTCTTTGCGATATAAACCTTAGCTATTTTTACAATACCATTTGGTAATTCATCACCAATAGAAACCTGAAATTTCTTACGTTTATGATTTCCTAAAAGATCATTATACTTGATATGATAATTATGAATCGTCTTTCTTACAAGATCATTCAAATGAGAATCAGTTGTCCAACCAAGAGGATTAATGTTTGAAAAATCAATCGTAGCAAGCGCTTTTAGCGTAAACTTGGTACTTTTCTTGATCATCTCTTCTCTATAATTATCAAATACTCCTTGCGAAGTTTTTCCAAGTACGATCTTTCCAAGTTTTTCAACCAAGATTTTCTTAAGTGCTGCCGTTTCTACATCAAAATCATTATCGATCTGTTCAATTAACGGCTTATCAAGCGCACGCATCTTACGATCCTTAATTGCACGAGCAAATAATTTTTTATCGATCACAACTCCTCGTAAAGAAGGGGATGCTTTTAATGAAGCATCTTTTACATCTCCAGCTTTATCACCAAAAATAGCACGTAATAATTTCTCTTCCGGTGAAGGATCAGTTTCTCCTTTTGGAGTGATCTTACCAATAAGGATATCACCTTCTTTAACATTAGCACCAACACGGATCATTCCGTTTTCGTCAAGGTCTTTTGTTGCTTCTTCGCTCACATTTGGAATATCCGCTGTCAATTCTTCAACACCTAATTTGGTATCTCGAACATCCATTATATATTCATCAATATGAATAGAAGTAAAAAGATCATCTTTTACAACCTTTTCAGATATCACGATCGCATCCTCAAAGTTGTATCCTTTCCATGGCATAAATGCCACTTTAAGATTTCTTCCAAGAGCAAGTTCACCTAATTGAGTAGAGTACCCTTCGGTCAACACTTCTCCTTTTTTAACCTTATCACCTTTTCTTACGATAGGTCTAAGGTTAATAGAAGTACTTTGATTCGTTTTCTGGAACTTAATTAATCTGTATGACTTCGTATCACCGTTAAATCCGATGATCTCATCTTCATTTGATTGTTCATATTTGATCACGATCTCGTCGGCATCAACATACTCAACAACTCCATTTCCTTCAGCATTAACCAATACACGTGAATCATGAGCAACACGTTTTTCCAATCCTGTTCCAACAATTGGAGATTCAGGATTCATTAACGGTACTGCTTGACGCATCATGTTTGATCCCATCAGCGCACGGTTGGCATCATCATGTTCTAAAAATGGAATAAGTGAAGCTGCAATAGAAGCGATCTGGTTTGTTGCCACATCGATCATATTGATCTCTTTTGGCTTTTTCAAAGGAAAATCACCTTCAAACCTTGCTTTAACTATCTCTCCATCTAAAATTCCTTTATCAGAAATACTGGCATTCGCCTGCGCGATCATTTTTCCATCTTCCTCTTCAGCACTAAGGTAAGTTGGTTCCTTATCGGTCTGAACTTTACCATCAACTACATCATAATAGGGGGTTTCAATAAACCCAAGACTATTTATCTTAGCATAAACAGCCAATGAAGATATCAAACCAATGTTTGGACCTTCAGGCGTTTCGATCGTACATAAACGACCATAATGCGTATAGTGAACATCTCTTACCTCGAAACCTGCTCGTTCTCTTGAAAGACCACCGGGCCCAAGAGCTGACATTCTTCGTTTATGGGTAACCTCTGCTAATGGATTGGTTTGATCCATAAACTGAGAAAGCTGGTTTGTTCCAAAAAATGAATTAACAACAGATGAAAGTGTTTTTGCATTGATCAAGTCAATTGGCGTAAACACCTCATTATCTCTTACGTTCATTCTTTCACGAATGGTTCTTGCCATACGTGCTAAACCAACTCCAAACTGGTTATACAATTGTTCACCAACTGTACGTACCCTTCTATTACTCAAGTGATCAATATCATCAACATCAGCTTTTGAGTTTACCAACTCAATTAAGTACTTAATGATAGATATTATATCTTTTTTCGTAAGCGTTCTCTCGTCCATATTAAGATCGAGACCGAGTTTGGTATTAATTCGGTATCGACCAACTTCACCAAGATCATATCTTGTTTCAGAGAAGAACAGCTTATCGATAACACCTCTTGCCGTTTCAAGATCTGGCGGCTCAGCATTTCTTAATTGTCTATAAATATGTTCTACTGCTTCTTTTTCAGAATTTGATGTATCTTTTTGAAGCGTATTATGAATAATCGCATATTCAGCAGAACTGGTATCTTCTTTATGAAGGATAACGGTTTTAACTCCAGAATCCATGATGATTTCTATCTCCTCTTCTCCAATAATAGTTTCACGTTCTAAAACCACTTCATTTCTTTCGATAGAAACAACTTCTCCGGTATCTTCATCAACAAAATCTTCAATCCAGGTCTTCAATACACGTGCAGCAAGAATTCTTCCTTTAACACGTTTCAACCCAGCTTTAGACACTTTAACTTCATCTGCAAGACCGAATATTTCAAGGATATCCTTATCACTTTCATATCCAATTGCACGGAATAGTGTTGTAACTGGTAATTTCTTTTTACGATCGATATAAGCGTACATAACGCTATTTATATCTGTCGCGAATTCAATCCAAGATCCTTTAAAAGGAATAACTCGAGCTGAATATAATTTAGTACCATTCGCATGACGAGACTGTCCGAAGAATACTCCTGGAGAACGGTGTAGCTGTGAAACAACAACACGTTCAGCACCATTAATTACAAATGATCCCTTTTTTGTCATATAGGGTATCGTCCCTAAATAAACATCCTGAACGATCGTTTCGAAATCTTCATGTTCCGGATCGGTACAGTACAGTTTAAGTTTAGCTTTTAGTGGTACACTTGATGTTAATCCTCTATCGATACATTCTTCTACAGAGTAGCGTGGTGGATCGATAAAATAATCAAGAAATTCCAAAACATATTGATTACGGGTATCCGTAATAGGGAAATTTTCACTAAATACCTTAAAGAGGCCTTCATTACTTCTTCCATCTGGATTTGTATCCAACTGGAAAAACTCCTGAAAAGATTTCACTTGAATATCAAGAAAATCTGGATAATCGACAGGAAATTTCTTAGAAGCGAAATTAATTCTTTCTTTCTTAAAATTGGTTGTTGACAAGGCGTGAATTTTAAATTAAACCAATAAATTGAGCACCGTTTTGATACGGGCTAAAATAGGTATAGACCACACCCAAAAAAGGGTATGGTCTATACAAGTATTAAGAGATATTTTTACTTAATCTCAACTTCAGCTCCAGCTTCTTCCAATTGGGTTTTTAGTGCTTCAGCTTCATCTTTAGCAACACCCTCTTTTATAGCTGCAGGAGCAGAATCAACAAGACCTTTAGCTTCTTTTAATCCTAAGCCAGTAAGTTCTTTAACTAATTTTACAACTGCTAATTTTGATCCTCCCGCTGCGGTCAGCATCACATCGAATTCAGTTTGTTCCTCAGCTGCACCAGCGTCACCGCCATCTGCAGGTCCTGCAACAGCAACAGCTGCAGCAGCAGGTTCAATACCGTACTCTTCTTTCAAAATTGTAGCCAGCTCGCTTACATCTTTCACAGTTAAGTTAACTAACTCTTCTGCTAATGTTTTTAAATCTGCCATTTTTATGTGTTTTTAATAATAGTGTTTGACAATAATAATTTGATAATTGAATTGTGAATTAAGCTTCACGTTCTTCAAGTGTTTTCACAAGACCTGCGATTGTAGATCCACCCGATTGTAGGGCAGAAATAACATTCTTAGCAGGAGATTGAAGTAGGCTAATAAGTTCGCCGATAAGTTCTTCTTTAGACTTAATATTCGCTAAAGTTTCTACTTGATCATCGCCAATAAATATAGCTTCATCAACCCAGGCACCTTTTAATATAGGCTTGTCATGTTTTTTTCTAAAATTTTGAATCACTTTAGCAGGAGCATTTCCAACCTCACTAATCATGAGGGCAGTAGGTCCTGTTAAGACATCATAAAATTCAGAATAGTCACGATCCTTTACTTGTTCAAACGCTTTTCTGAGTAAAGTGTTTTTTACAACTCTTAATTGAATATCTGATTTAAAACAGATTCTTCTAAGATTGCTGATATTCTCCGCATCCAAATCAGCGGTATCAGCCAGGTAAAATACACCTGCATTACTCAACGTTTCAGTCAATTCTTCAACTATACTTGCTTTTTGCTCTTTTTGCATAATTTTAAAAATTATCGATCACAAGGATCGGTTAAACTGAAACTGATTTAGTTTCTACGGCTACACTTGGACTTTGTGAACTAGATAAGCTAATAGACTTAATATAGGTTCCTTTAGATGAAGAAGGCTTCAATTTCACTAAGGTTGCAAGTAATTCAGCGGCATTATCATGTATCTTATTAGCTTCAAAAGAAGCTTTTCCGATAGCAGCATGAACAATACCATACTTATCAACTTTAAAATCAATTTTACCTGCTTTAACTTCAGTTACAGCTTTGGCAACATCCATGGTCACGGTACCCGTTTTTGGGTTTGGCATTAAACCACGTGGTCCAAGAATTCTACCTAAAGCACCTACTTTAGCCATTACATTAGGAGTACAGATGATCACATCGATATCTGTCCATCCTTTTTTAATCTTATCTACATACTCGTCTAAACCGCAGAAATCAGCACCGGCCTCATTGGCCTCGCTTTCTTTCTCAGGACTACATAAAACCAAGACTTTAACATCTTTACCAGTTCCATGCGGAAGCGAAACCGTACCTCTAACCATTTGGTTAGCCTTTCGAGGATCTACATTAAGGTGTATAACCATATCAACAGAAGCATCATAATTGGTAGTAGTGATTTCTTTCACTATACCTGAAGCTTCTTCTAGGTCATAAACTTTAGTGCCATCATATTTCGAAAGGGATTCTTTACGTTTTTTACTAATTCTAGCCATATCACTTCCTTTAATTTAAAACGGGCTTGCACCTTTAACGGTGATACCCATGCTACGTGCAGTTCCGGCGACCATCTTCATCGCTGATTCGATTGTAAAAGCATTTAAATCTGGCATCTTGTCTTCAGCAATAGCTTTAACTTGATCCCAATTAACACTTCCCACCTTTTGGATATTTGATTGAGGAGAGCCTGATTTTAATTTGGCTGCCTCAAGCAATTGAACCGCTGCGGGTGGAGTTTTAATGACAAAATCAAAAGATTTGTCAGCATAAACTGTAATCGAAACAGGGAGAATCTTACCGGCCTTCTCTTGAGTTCGTGCGTTGAATTGCTTACAAAACTCCATTATATTCACCCCTTTTGCTCCTAATGCAGGACCAACTGGTGGTGAAGGGTTTGCAGCGCCTCCACGAACTTGTAGCTTAATTAATCCACTAACTTCTTTAGCCATGGTATTCTCTATTTATTGTTTGTTGTATTGTAAATCCTGTAAAGGGAAGCATTAACATTACAGATATTTACGCCACTATTTATTATGATTCCTTTTCAACCTGCATATATCCCAATTCGAGAGGTGTCTTTCTACCGAAGATCTTAACCATTACTTTGAGTTTTCTCTTCTCTTCATTCACGTTCTCAACAACTCCAGTAAAATTGTTAAATGGACCATCGATCACTTTAACTACCTCACCAACTACATATGGGATATCGAAGGATTCGTCGGAATCTGTTAATTCATCAACTTTTCCTAAAATTCTATTTACTTCGCTTTCGCGCAATGGAACCGGATCACTTCCTTTGGTTTCACCAAGAAATCCGATAACATTAGTAATTCCTTTTATAATATGTTCAATCTCACCAACAAGATCTGCTTCAATCAGAATATAGCCAGGAAGATAATTTCTCTCTTTACTGACTTTTTTACCCTTTCTAATCTGATAAACCTTTTCGGTTGGAATTAAGATCTGTGCTACATAATCTTTAATTCCATGACGATCGATCTCGGCATCGAGCTGTTCTTTAACTTTTCGCTCTTTTCCGGTAACCGCTCGCAGCACATACCATTTTCTATTAATCTCGGCCATAACCTCTTATACAATAATTATATTAGATCATATACAAAGCCCAATACACCTTTCCAAAGGACATCCTCTCCGGAATTGATTCCGAAAGCATAATCCATTGTAAAGATCAAAAGGGAAATAATTACAGTAGTAACCAATACTAAAATTGAACTACTCTGAAGTTCCTTCCAAGTAGGCCAAGTTACCTTGGTCATCAATTCAACATATGATTCCTTAACAAACTCTATTATTGCGGCCATTTCTTTTTATCTTTTATTTGCACGGGTGGCAGGACTCGAACCTACGACCCTCGGTTTTGGAGACCGGTACTCTACCAACTGAGCTACACCCGTAAAGCATTACAAAAGGTGATATCGACTTCTCCGTCGAAATCACCTTTTTATAAAAACTTTAATTACTCTATAATTTCAGTTACCTGACCAGCTCCTACTGTTCTTCCACCCTCACGGATAGCAAAACGTAGTCCTGGATCCATTGCAACTGGTACAATCAATTCAACTGTAATTGTTACGTTATCACCAGGCATAACCATTTCACGGCCATCTCCTAAAATGATCTCTCCAGTAACATCTGTTGTTCTAAAGTAGAACTGAGGACGATATTTATTGTGGAAAGGAGTGTGACGACCACCTTCTTCTTTCTTCAATACATAGATCTCAGCCTTAAATTTAGTGTGAGGAGTAATAGAATTTGGTTTAGCAAGTACCATTCCTCTAGTGATTGCAGATTTATCAATACCTCTTAATAGGATACCAACGTTATCTCCAGCTTCACCTCTATCTAAAATCTTACGGAACATTTCAACTCCAGTACAAACAGATTTTTGTTTTTCCACTTGCATTCCAATAATATCAACCTCGTCTCCAGTGTGGATAATACCCGTTTCAATACGACCAGTAGCTACTGTTCCACGACCTGTGATAGAGAATACATCCTCAACAGACATCAAGAATGGTTTTTCATTATCACGTGGTGGAATTTCAATCCACTCATCAACCGTATCCATTAAATCTTCAACCGTTTTCACCCACTTCTCTTCACCTTCTAATGCGCCGATAGCAGACCCTTGAATGATTGGAGTTCCTTCATAACCATAAGAATCAAGAAGCTCAGTCAATTCCATTTCAACTAATTCCAATAACTCTTCGTCATCTACAAGGTCACATTTATTCATGAATGCAACAATTTTAGGAACGTTTACCTGACGAGAAAGAAGGATATGCTCTCTTGTTTGAGGCATAGGTCCATCCGTTGCAGCTACAACTAAAATTGCACCATCCATTTGCGCAGCACCCGTTACCATGTTCTTTACATAATCGGCGTGACCTGGACAGTCAACGTGTGCGTAGTGACGATTTACAGTAGTGTATTCAACGTGAGCAGTGTTAATAGTAATACCCCTTTCTTTTTCTTCAGGAGCATTGTCGATCTTATCAAAATCGGTTACTTCCGCTAAACCTTTACCCGCAAGTACTTTGGTGATTGCAGCGGTCAGGGTAGTTTTACCGTGATCCACGTGACCGATAGTACCGATGTTTACGTGTGGTTTAGAACGATCAAATGTTTCTTTAGCCATTGCTTAAAATTTTAATTAACAATTTAATATATATTCTATTCTACTTTATTATTCTATCTATTATGAGCCAATGATGGGAATTGAACCCATGACCTCATCCTTACCAAGGATGCGCTCTACCCCTGAGCTACATCGGCTTAAATGCCTTAGTTGAGCGGGAGACGAGACTCGAACCCGCGACCCTCAGCTTGGAAGGCTGATGCTCTACCAACTGAGCTACTCCCGCTTATAAACTATATTAATTTGACTCAATATAATTTCTAAAATGGTGGGGAGAGCAGGATTCGAACCTACGAAGGCGTAGCCAGCAGATTTACAGTCTGCCCTCGTTGACCGCTTGAGTATCTCCCCCTTCCTATATTTAAACCCTAGTTTCCCAGAGTAAATTTTCAATAAATATTTAAAAAGAACGTCTTAAGCATAAAAAAGCAGACCTCGCTTAAAAAGGTCTGCAAATGTATTACATTTTTATATGAAACCAAAGATGTATAATTTTTTTTTAACATCTTGGTGTGAATGGCAGTGAAATAGCTTACTTCACCCTATCTTTATGCTTGTGAATTTGCCTTCTCAAGGCCTCGATAGCTTGGTCAGTTGCCTCCTCAAATGTCTTACTTTGCTTTTTTGCGAATAAATCATTGCCCGGAATCGATAATCTTATCTCTGCAATTTTATTTTTTGGCTCATTCGTATTTTCCAATTTCAAAAACACTTCAGATCCCATAATCTGATCATAAAAACCATTCAACTTTACTAATTTGTCCTCAATGAAACTTTCCAACTTTTGATCTGCTTTAAACTGCACAGAATGAATCTTTACTTGCATCGTGTCCTCCTTTTATTATTGCCCCTTTGGATGGGCTTGTTTATAAATCGCTTTTAATTTATCAATTGAGTTATGCGTATATACTTGCGTCGCTGCAAGATTAGCATGACCTAATATCTCTTTTATTGTATTTAAATCCGCTCCCCTGTTTAACATATGTGTTGCAAATGTGTGCCTAATAATATGCGGACTCCTTTTCGTCGCTAATGTTACAGCACTAAGGTACGAATTCACTGTCCGGTACACAAATTTTTCATTACACATGTTTCCTTTATTATCTATAATTAAGGCTTCAATATGCACTTGTGCCATTTTCTCTCTTTCCAATAAATAGGAACTTATATCTTTCAACACTTCATCTTGTAACGGGATCAACCTCTCCTTATTTCTTTTGCCCAGTACTTTTAACATTTTTTTAGAAATGTCAATATCATTGATCTTTAATCCTCGCAATTCTGACAAACGCATTCCCGTTTGATAAAAAAGATCAAGCATTAATTTATCCCTCCTTCCTTTAAACGAATCTTCAAATGTTAATGAAGAAAACAACTTCATCATTTCCTTCTCTTCTATAAATTCAGGCAATCGTTGCTCTTGCTTTGGACCAATAATATTAACTAAAGGGTTATTTGAACTCAGTCCTTTGGATACTGAAAATCGATACAAGGATTTTAAGGTAGATAACTTTCTATTAATACTTCTTGCAGAGATTCCAATATCAGAAAGTTCAACCATCCATGATCTTACCATCTTATCACTTACCTTATGCAAGTCATCAAGTTCATAATAATCTTCCAGATAGGATGAGAACTGTTTCAGGTCATTTTGATACGCCAAAACAGTATGCTCTGAAAATCGCTTTTCTGAGCGAAGGTATTTTAGAAAAGATGTCACCATAGTAAAAAAGGTGAAACCCAAACGGATTTCACCTTAAAAATACAAAAGTCTTTTTTATCAATTAAGCGTTCTCTTCGCGAATTTTTTGAATATACGCGGCTTTCAGCTTTTGAACTCTATTTATTACAGAAGGCTTTGTGAATTGCTTTCTTGTACGCAATTCTTTCATTACTCCAGTTCTATCGAATTTCTTCTTGAACTTCTTTAATGCTCTCTCAATGTTCTCGCCTTCTTTTACAGGAATGATTAACATACTTTATCCTTTTTATTTTATTAAGACCGCAAAATTATAAAGTTTTTAATCACATGCAAAATTATTTTAAACATTCACGAGAAATAACAAGCTTCTGAATTTCTGATGTCCCTTCTCCTATGGTACACAGCTTCGCATCTCTATAAAACTTCTCTACCGGATAGTCTTTTGTGTATCCGTAGCCTCCAAATACCTGAAGTGCTTCATTGGCAACCCATACTGCTGTTTCTGATGCATACAGCTTAGCCATGGCAGTAATTTTATTTACTGCCATTTTCTTATTTTTCATATCAGAAGCTTCTTGTGTAAGTAATAAAGAAGCCTCGATACGTGTTGCCATATCCGCTAACTTAAATGATATTGCCTGAAATTTAGAAATTGGCTTACCAAATTGATGCCGCTCTTTCGAATATTGCTTAGCCGCTTCAAACGCTCCTTTTGCTATTCCAATAGAAAGTGCCGCAATGGATATCCTACCTCCTTCTAAAATTTTGAGTGCTTGAATAAATCCATCCCCTTCTTTTCCTATCATCTGAGATTTATGAACTCTACATTCATCAAAGATCAATTCTGTAGTTTCGGATGCACGCATTCCCAATTTATTCTCTTTCTTCCCTGCATTAAATCCAGGTGTTCCTTTTTCAATTGCAAAAGCAGACATTCCTCTACTGTCTCCTTTTTCACCCGTTCTAACAATAACTACAACAATATTTCCTGACTTACCATGAGTTATAAAATTCTTCGTTCCATTAATAACATAATGGTCGCCATCTTTAACTGCGGTAGTTAACATACCACCTGCATCTGAACCTGTTTCTTGCTCAGTCAATGCCCAAGCTCCAATCCATTCTCCACTTGCCAATTTTGGCAGATACTCTTTCTTTTGCTCCTCAGAAGCAAAAGTTAAAATATGATTTGTACAAAGTGAGTTATGTGCTGCCATCGATAAGGCAATAGATCCGCACACTTTTCCAAGTTCTATTATTGCAGTTACGTATTCATGATAACCAAAACCAGATCCTCCATATTCTTCTGGTACCAGAACACCCATCAATCCCATCTCTCCCAACTTACGGAAAAGGGGAACTGGAAAGATCTGATCTTCGTCCCAACGCATTAAATCATCTTGTATCTCTTTCTTCGCAAAATCGCGAACCATCGCTTCAATCATTTTCTGATTTTCGCTAATAGAAAAATCCATATCTTAAAATTTGTGGCTAAAATAACCAATGAAGTGGATTATTTCAGTGATATATATGGATATAATTTAGATAATAATGAGTCATTGATCAAGACCAGCTCAAGTAATTCGTTTTTAGTTATATAATCTCCATGTTGTTCTCTGTAGTTTACGATGGCTTTTGCTTGGTTCCAATTGATGTAGGGGTGCTTATATAGAAGCTGAATGGAATCGGAGTTAATGTTTAATAAATATAAGTCCGTTGTATCTATCCAAATATAATCTTCTATCTGATTCAGTTTATTTAAATCAAATTTCCAAATCTCGAGTAATTGTTTCGTTGAATAATAACCGCCCAGTTGTTCTCGGTACTCAATAATCTTTCTTGAGTAAAATGGGCCTATTCCTTTTAGTTGTAAAAGTAAAAGTGAATCAGAAGAATTTAGTTCAATAAATAATGTTTCCTTCTCCGGCTTTGGACCGGAGCTTTCATTATTCTTTTCATTAAAGCTAGTATTGACAGATGCATCTTCTTCTACAATTCTTATAAAAGGCTCCAGTTCTTTATATTTTTTATCATCAATTACAAAAGATGACAATAAATCTTCCTTTTGCTTAAAACCTCCCAAAACGTTTTTATAGTTAATGATGGCTAGTGCTTGCTTTGAACTAAAGCCCAACTTCCTCCAGCCTTCTTCCTTCAATATATTTGGATCAAAAACTTGAATTTTCACCTTAGCCCTTTCCATCGCCTTATTCTTCTCTTTCTTTTCTGGGACTCCAAATTCAACATCAACTTTAATGTCATTTTCTAATTCTTCGAGTAATTTCTGATAAACAATTAGTGTATCGGGATGAATCGTATAATCCTTAAAAGGATAGATCCTGTTAAAATATACATCACTAAAAAAGAGTGTAAACAGAAAGACGGAAAGAACAACAACTCCCATTCTTTCTTTTCTTGACCATGTAAAAAAATTCGTTAAAAATCCCATGCAACTTTAAAGAAAAAAGTTACGGCATTTTAAAACAGTTTTCCTTAGGGTAAAAAACGTAATTAAAAAGTGTATTTAGAATATTGCAGCAGCTACTTCTCGAACAGCTTTAGATCTTCCCATCGTATAGAAATGAACAACAGGCACCTTATTGTCAATCAACTCTTTTGCTTGTTGTATCGACCACTTCACTCCAACTTTATATACCTCTTCATCACTCTTGCAATGATCAAGTTCATTTCCTAACTCATCAGGGAAGTCAATATTAAATGTTTTAGGTATAAATTGAATATGACTCATCTTCGTTAGCGGTTTTAGCCCAGGTATTATAGGAACTAAAATTCCACTTTTGCGGCATTGATCAACAAATTCAAAATACTTCGTATTATCATAAAATATTTGGGTGATAATATATTCAGCTCCTGCCTCAACTTTTTGTTTTAAATAGCGGAGATCTGTTTTTATATTAATCGCTTCGAAGTGTTTTTCCGGATAGCCTGCAACTCCAACACAAAAATCAGATTTCGATTCATTCTCGATCTCCTCGTGCATATAGATACCCTTATTCAAGTTCGAAATTTGCCGAACTAGGTCTGAAGCATAAGCGTGACCTCCTCTATCTGGAACAAAGTGCTTTTCTCCCGGTATCGGATCTCCTCTTAATGCGAGAACATTATCAATTCCTAAAAACTGCAGATCAATAAGCGCACTTTCGGTTTCTTCTTTTGAAAATCCTCCACAAATAAGGTGAGGTACTGCATCAATTTTATATTTATACTTGATAGCTGCGCAAATTCCAACAGTACCCGGCCTTCTACGAATTGATACCTTTTGCAAAAGGTCATCTCTTACTTCTTTATACTTATACTCCTCTCTATGATAGGTTACATTTATAAAAGAAGGATTGAATTCCATCAAGGGGTCAATACTTGAATAGATCGCTTCTATTCCTTTCCCTTTTAATGGAGGTAGTATCTCGAAAGAGAACAATGTCTTTTTTGCTTGTTTTATATGGTCTATTACTTTCATATATAAAAAAGGCCCCGTCCCGATCCCGAAGTTTCGGGATGGGATTCAGGACCAAAAATTATAATCGCTTTTAAATTATCTTCTTCTTTCTCGTGTTACTGTTACCGTTCCTTTTACAAACCGATCCTGTGTTTCAAAACGTTTCCATGCATCATTAAGAATAAGCGTATAGAAATAAATACCATCTTCTAGCCCTTCTGCCGTCCATGGGAAGTCATTTGAGTAACTATCTGTTTCAAATACTTTTCTTCCCCAACGGTTGTATACAATAAACTGACTTCCTTCAAAATACTCAATATACTTTATTATAAAAGCATCATTATAGGCATCATGATTTGGTGTAATAATATTAGGCATTTCAACATGACAAGCTCGAGAAATAACATACATAGAACCTTCTGCGTTACCACAAAAACCGGAAACGTCAACCTCATAAGTTAGAGATACATCTCCAACTATATAGGATGAAGGGTTTGTAGGATCAGGATCATATTCATCCGTATTCCAACTATAGGTGTCAACCGGTCCTATGACTTCAGTATAAAGATAGGATGTATCACCCCAGCATACGATATCATCACCATAAACAGTAACTTCAGGCAAAGGGTGAAAGAATAGACCAAGGGTATCTTGTGTTCGACAATACTCATCATCAAAAATCAATTGAACCAATCCACTTTCACTTGAAGACACAATTGGCTCGATAGCTAATGTATCTGATATAGTAACGATGGCAGAATCATTTTCCTGATAAACAATCTCCCAAACTCCACCATCCCAACTTCCTTCAGCTCCTACTAATAATTCGTGCGTAGCACAAGCACTATCAGCTTGAAATAAAATCGGATTAGGAAGCACATCTAATGAAATAGTAGTATCGTAAGTACAACCGAAATCATCCGTAATACTAAAGGTATATTCCACAGGGTTTTCTAAGGTTCCTAAAATTGTAACTGAATCATCGCTTAGTTCTTCAATTATTGTAGTATTCGGATCCCAACCCATATCAACTATAGTCGGAGTAAATATTTCATAAAAAGGTGAAATACTTGGATCCAGTGCTAAACCCCAATAGAAAATATATCCATTATCTGAAGCTAAATTATCTTGAACTGTAATTGTCCATGTACCATTCAGTGGACAACCGACAAGATCAGAAAGCGTTTGTTCAGATGTATAATCACCTGAAGGCAGGGTTGTATAATTAGCTGATTCCGTAACCATATCGGCATATTCTGGTGAAGGCGACCAACAATAATCATATCCAACTCCAGGTTCAAGATCGCTATCTATATCTATTGGCTCACCTAAATAGGTTCCTCCTCCTCCTGGAAAGCTTTTCAATGTAACCGTCGTTCCATCAGGACAAGTGATCGTTATATTTAAATCACCCAAGTAGGAATGTTCCATATTTAAACAGATTCCTAGTAAATTATCAATATCATCCAATGTTTGATTCGGCGCAAAGGCTGTTATTACCACTTCTGTTTGATAAGATACACCACTACCGTCAGGTAAAAATGTTTCTCCTGCAGTCAATCCAGCAGCCCCAAAATCAGCGCTTACCATTTCTACTACTCCAACCAATTCGGTTGTTGCTGTTAAGCATAAAGGATCATCAACGGCTCCAGTTTGACTGAAGATCGGTGTTGTTGAAACCCTAACTTTTATAATAGACAATTGTGTGTTCTCACAGAACAATAAGGTATCTGCTCCATCCATAATAAGATTAGAAACAGTGAGGTATACGATAAATCCTCCTTCAAAAATAAAGGTATGAGAAGCTTCTTGTCCGTCAGCAGTTGAACCATCTCCAAATGCCCAAGTAAATTGAGATGTTGCGTCAGATTGCTCATAGTAATACCCTCCTTGTAAAGGATATTCAGCATAAGCTGAAAAGTTAATCGTTTCGCCTTGACAAATATCTACCCAACCTGTATCAGCAGGTGTAACGGGTGGGTCTGAAGTTACCACTGGAATTATTGGCTGACAAAATAACTGACATGAAATATTAGCAGACCAACCAGGCCCTTCACCCGTTCCATTACTGACAAATACAAAGGTTAAACAACCACTCATATTTCCAGGACTAGGCAATACACCAAAATCTTCTTCCGCACCACCACCAGTCAATGCCATCAACTGAAAGGCTTCGGTATCAACTCCATCATAAACAAACAAAGTATCTCCATCACCTAAACCAAATTCATCTAAAATAAACGAAAACGCAATTGCATTTCCCGACAGCCCATCTCCATCAGGGCAAAATGTCCAGCTCGTATCTAAGCCTGGTCCATAATCTCCAGCTCCTCCTGGATCTGTGAATGTACCACTACATGTACTGATGGTATCAACTTGAGCATTGGCATTAAATGCAAATGCTAAAAAAGCAAATACTATAAGTACTCTGAATTGAAATTTATTTGTTCTTTTCATAATTATGTTTCAACTCTTTTTCAGAATATATCATTACTAATTTATTGTTCTTTGAAAAGAAATTAACGCGCTCGTCTGCCTTTACTTTTACTTTCATATCATAAATACAAACATCGCTTTCTATCGTCCACTTTTTATGAGGATAAATATCCTTTGGTTTATCTTCCGGAACAGGATATACCTGAACAGCATTTTCAACAAAGAATTTTTGGTAGGATAATTCGTCAGCCGACATTGCATCAAGTTCAGATTGACTGAATTCATTTAATAAACATGCGTCAGTGTCAACGGTAGATTGCGCATATGATTCTACAGCAGCAGCCGTTAAAAGAATCAGCAATAAAAGGGTTATTTTTTTCATGCTATACAATTGTTTTAGTCTTCAAATATAAACGAAGAATTAACATTAATAAAATCTAATATTTAAAATAATTGAAATTCTAAATTCAAGAACATTCAGCAAGATGACGTAAAAAGTTTAAAAGAGTTGTAAATAAGTTATTTTTGCGGCAATAAAAGCAGACAAATTAGCTGAGAATTCAATGAAGAACATTCGTAACTTTTGTATTATCGCTCATATTGATCATGGAAAAAGCACCCTGGCCGATCGATTATTACAGACTACCGGTACCATTTCTGACCGTGATCTAAAAGAGCAAACGCTCGATAGTATGGATCTTGAACGTGAACGAGGCATTACCATAAAGAGTCATGCAATACAAATGAATTATCAGCAAGATGGTACAGATTACGTATTAAACTTGATTGACACACCCGGTCATGTTGATTTCTCTTACGAAGTTTCGCGATCTATTGCTGCATGTGAAGGTGCCTTGCTTATCGTTGATGCAACCCAAGGAATTGAAGCACAGACCATCTCCAATTTATACCTTGCTATTGAGCATGACCTGGAGATAATTCCGGTATTGAATAAAATGGATCTTGCCAGTGCCGACCCTGAAGATGTGACTGATCAAATAATTGACCTGATCGGATGTAGTGCAGAAGATGTAATTCCTGCTTCGGGTAAAACCGGCTTAGGTGTTGATGAAATATTATCTGCAATAATTGAAAGAGTACCTGCTCCTAAAGGAGATCCTAATGCTCCACTTCAGGCTATGGTCTTTGATTCAGTCTATAATTCGTTTAGAGGTATAATCGCTTATTTTAGAATATTAAATGGTACACTTACTAAAGGTGACCATGTTACTTTTATTAATACAGGTCGCGATTATTATGCAGATGAAGTAGGTGTATTAAAACTTGATCTGGATCCTAAAAAGTCTATTGAGGCCGGTAATGTTGGATATATAATATCGGGAATAAAAGATGCCAAGGAAGTAAAAGTTGGAGATACACTTACGCATAAAGAAAACCCATGTACCGATGTGGTTAAAGGCTTTGAAGATGTAAAACCTATGGTCTTTGCAGGAATCTACCCGGTAGATACAGATGACTATGAAGAATTAAGAAATTCCATGGAGAAGCTTCAATTAAATGATGCCTCATTGGTATTTGAACCCGAATCTTCTATTGCACTAGGATTTGGATTTCGATGTGGTTTTCTTGGAATGCTCCATATGGAGATTATTCAGGAGCGTTTGGAACGTGAGTTTGGTATGACTGTGATCACTACACTTCCCAACGTATCTTATATTGCCTATACTACCAGGTCAGAGAAACTGATCATAAATAATCCATCGGATCTACCAGACCCAAGTATTTTGGATTATGTTGAAGAACCTTTTATTACGGCTCAGATCATTACTAAATCTGATTATATTGGCGCAATTATGACTCTGGCGATCGAGAAGAGAGGTGAATTAAAAAATCAAATTTATCTAACCACTAATCGAGTTGAATTAACTTTTGAAATGCCATTGGGAGAGATCGTTTTTGATTTTTATGATAAATTAAAAACCGTTTCTCGTGGTTATGCATCCTTTGACTACCATCCAATAGGATACAGACCATCTACATTGGTTAAACTTGACATGCTATTAAACGGTGATCAGGTAGATGCACTGTCGGCATTGATCCATAAAGATCGAGCATATGATCTTGGTAAAAGGATCTGCTTGAAATTAAAAGAACTGATTCCAAGACAGCAATTTGAAATTGCCATACAAGCCGGAATAGGCTCAAAAATTATTGCCAGGGAAACAGTAAAAGCGGTAAGAAAAGATGTTACGGCAAAATGTTATGGCGGTGATATTACTCGTAAGCGAAAACTTCTTGAAAAGCAAAAAGCGGGTAAGAAAAGAATGCGTCAGGTAGGGAATGTTGAAGTTCC
>JAUVAY010000143.1 GCA_030591505.1 Flavobacteriales bacterium
CGTATATGATGATGCAGTGGCCACTTTTGCACGTAAAGATGTTCCTTTTGAACGCTTGCAAAAAGGTCTGAAAGAGAGTTTTACTATTTATGGCTACCACAACCTTATGGGGTATATTACTGGTAATCAAGATAGAACTCGGTTTATTTCCTATGCATCAGGAGATGTATCCTTTGAAGAAGATTCAAAATTAGCAGGTTGGACAAGAGACATTATTATTAGTGACTCCAGTGCATTTGATAGATTGGAATTGCTAACAGCCTTTATTACAACCATACCCGGAATTCCCGTGATTTATTATGGTGATGAGATCGGTTCTCCTGGTGCTGGCGATCCAGATAATAGAAAAATGATGAAGTTTGATTCTTTAGATAAGCGAGAAGCCGATCTTAGAGAAGCCACATCCGAGCTATTTCATTTTCGAAAAAATTATCCTGCACTGATCTATGGAGACACTAAATTTTTATTGACCAATGATGATCAATGGGTATTTGTGAGATCATGGTTTGGGCAACATGCTATTGTCATATTTAATAAATCAGAGCAAGAACAGTCTTTTGTCATTGATTTGCCCAATGGAATTGAAGGTGAATTAAGCGACCAATTGAATTCAGATTATAAAGATAAATTAATGAAAAATCATTTTTCAGTTAACATTAATGCCCTTTCTTGGCAGATAATAATAATTGATAATAAATAGATTATGAAAATTGCAGTGATCGCACACGATGGTAAGAAGGCAGAAATGGTTCAGTTTTTAATGGAACATATAGCTGAATTGAAAAACAACTCCGTATCCATTATAGCTACCGGAACAACTGGTAAACATGCTCAAAAATCAGGGCTTAAAGTGGAAAGGCTTTTATCTGGTCCATTAGGAGGAGATGCTCAAATTGCCGCTCAAGTAGCTGAAGGAAAGATCGATATGGTATTTTTCTTTCGTGATCCATTAGATAAACATCCTCATGAACCTGACATTCAAATGCTGATGAGAATTTGCGACGTGCATAATGTACCCCTCGCAACAAATCCAGCAACTGCTGCATCATTAATAAAAAGTTTAAAATAATATAGCTTATGAACTTCTTCGTAAAAAATCGCTTTGTTTCCTTTTTTATATCGCTTACAGTCCTAATTGGAATGACTACTTCATGTGTAGATGAGCATGCTGGACATAATCATGCTAAAGGTGAGCACGATCACAGCACTGGTGAACAAATTATAATTGAACTGGATGATCCCGGATATGTAAAACATGTTGAATGGAGTAAAAACGCGACTATTTACGAAGCAAATATTCGCCAAATCACTCCAGAAGGAACATTAAAAGCATTTGAAGGTCAATTGGAAAGCATACAAGAACTTGGAATAAAAATTATTTGGCTAATGCCTGTTCAACCGATAGGCGAATTAAACCGAAAGGGAGGCCTTGGAAGTCCTTATTCTATAAAGGATTACACAGCAGTAAATCCAGATTTTGGTGACCTAAATGATTTTAAATCACTGGTTAAAAGAGCACATGAACTAGACATGAAGATCATTCTCGACTGGGTCGCTAATCATAGCGCCTGGGACAATCAATGGACCATAGATCATCCTGAATATTACACAAAAGACTCATTGGGAGATTTCATGCCTCCTAATCCCGATTGGTCGGATGTTCTTGATTTAAATTATGATAATAAAGAAATGCGTGTTGCAATGATAGACGCCATGAAATATTGGGTCACTGAATGCGATATTGACGGTTTTAGATGTGATGTTGCATGGAATGTTCCTCTTGACTTTTGGAATCGCACACGTGAGGAATTAGATGCTATAAAACCTATATTCATACTCGCTGAAGCTGAAGAAGAGAACTATCATGAAGAAGCTTTTGATATGTCCTATGGCTGGGAGTTAATGCACCTCCTGAAGCATGTGGTAAATGGAGATTCCACAGTAAACAGCATCGACAAATACATGCTTCGTCAGAAAGATCGTTTTACTAAAAATGACTACAGAATGCATTTTTTAACTACGCATGACGAAAATTCGTGGAATGGCACGATCGAAGAACGATTTGGAGAATCAGAAAAGGCTATTGCAGTACTTACATATACAATATATGGTATGCCATTGATCTATTCAGGTCAGGAATATGGAAATAACAAAGCCTTGGCATTTTTCGAAAAAGATAATCCTACTTATACTCAACCAGAAATATTTGACTTTTATAAGACATTGATCACGCTAAATCGTGATAACAAAGCACTTTGGAATGGGGAATATGGAGGAGATTATGAAAGCATTGAAAACACGCTTAATGATCAAGTATTTTCCTTTAAAAGACAAAAGGATAATGATGTGATAATTAGCATTATAAATCTAACGGATAAGCCTGTAAGGTTTAAATTACTCGATATTGAGCCTATTTCATTGGTTAATGTCTTTTTAAATGAGGAAATTGAAATCAATGATCATTTAGAATTGGAATTACCAGCCTATGGATATTACTTACTAAAACAGTAAAAACATTCCAACTTTCATAGATTAATCGGTCATAAAACTAGCTGTTTTACTTCCTTTTTTGCCTCTTTTTTTGTATCTTCAGAACAAGTGCATAAATAATATGCATGTCGTTCTGTCAATGGTTTTACTGCCAATTTACAGTATTATAAACCTAAAATACAAAGAGATGAAACTGTTAGAAAAATTACTTATAGCTACAGACCTCAGTCCATCTTCTGAAGAACTCATTCAAAATGGGATTGATCTAGCTAAGAAATTCAATGCAAAGATAATTTTAGTCTATGTCTTGAAATTGAAAATCGATGACGAAAAAATTCAACAATTCTTATTAAGTGCTGCTCGAAATGAGCTTCAACGCTTAAGAAAAATAATCATCGATAATGGAGTTGAATGTGCGGAACCAATAATTGCTAAAGGAGATTCTTATATTGAGATTGTAAAGGAAGCCAAAATAAATGATGTAAACCTCATCATGATGGGCTCTGGAAGACTTGATAACGAATCGACTACATTAGGTAGCATTCCTGAAAAAGTTATTCAAAAATCAGAGATTCCTGTATGGATCATGAAAAAAGGTTCAAAATTAGAGATAAATAAAATTCTTTGCCCTGTTGATTTTTCAGACTCTTCAACCCGAGCTTTAAAGAATGCAATTATTATTACTAATAAATGCAAAGCTACGTTAACCGTACTGAACGTATATGAATCCGAACATCCTTATGATCATTGGGACCTACATTATTTAGGTGATTTCAGTTATTTGCAAACGGCAATTGAAAGAGAAAAGGTTAGGAATAAAAAAATCTTCAAAGATTACTTAACAAAATTCAATTTCAGGGGTATAAAATGGGATTATAAATTAGTCAATGGCTTCCCAAATGTAGAAATACTTAATCTTATTAAAGAAGATAAATATGACCTACTTATAATGGGGTCTAAAGGTAAATCAGGGTTAAGTAAGATCTTCATGGGAAGTGTAACGGAGAAAGTTAGCCGAGAAGTACCTTGCTCATTCCTTACAACAAAATCAAAGAATCTTATCAAAGTAGTTATTGAGGCTAAAATGAATGATCTGGATACTCATTTCAGGGAAGCAAAATTACTTTTTAATGAAGGTTTATATGATAGAGCTTTACAAGAGTATGAATTGTGTCTGGAAATCGACAATATGCACTTGAGATCTTATTATGGTGTTGCCGCTGTGTACAAAAAATTAGGAAAGCATAAGAAAGCGGATCACTATAATCAAATTGCTCATGAGATTTATGAAAATATGTGGGACAATAAGATTGAGCAAGAAAGTAGGAAATATTACCGTGTTAAGGGAGAATATCAATTAAAACATTAACTCGATTGTATTTTTAACAATTACAGAGGAAAATTCTGAATAAATAGTAGAGGCGCAATGCATTGTGCCTCTACTATTTATTAGACAATTCGATACATTTCATTCTATATGATAAAAAATTATCATTTTGCCCAATCAGGTAAAATAGTGGGATCAAAATCAAAGATCCAAGTCCCCCAATAATAGGTAACAAGAGTAACGATTACTACTCCAATTAAATTCAATACTAATCCTGTGCGCGCCATATCTGCGATCCTTATGCGGTTGGACCCAAATATTATAGCATTGGGTGGAGTGGCTACTGGTAGCATAAATGCCATGGAAGCACTAATTGTTGCCGGTAGCATTAAAATAAGTGGATTAACATTAATGGAGACAGCTAAACCTGCTAACACGGGTAATAACATTTCAATCGTAGCTGTATTCGATGTTAATTCTGTTAAAAATGTCATTGAAAAGGAAATGATCAGAACAATAAGGATAGGGTGTAAAGCAGAGGCGCCACTCAATTGCTCACCAAACCAATAAGAGAGTCCAGATTCCTTAAACCCACTCGCTAAAGCAAATCCACCTCCAAATAAAAGAACAATATTCCAAGGTAATTGAGAAGTCGTTTGCCAATCCATGATTTTTTTTCCCTTCTCCTTTTTACTTGGAATCAGGAATAATATTAAAGCGAGGGCAATAGCAACCGTTCCATCGTTTATATACTCGGGTGCCATCAATAATTCACTCCATCCTGGAATATAAAATCCTCTTAAATCCAATCCTTTCCTTGTAAGCCATAAAAGTGCTAATAATACAAAAACGACAAACACACTTTTCTCCTCATAACTGGCAAGTCCCAATTTTTTATACTCATCATCAAAGTTAACATCCAATTTATTCTTCTCATTCTTCGGCTTATAAAGTTGATAAAGGTAGATCCATGTTATAATAAAAAAGATAATACTGATGGGTGCTGCATAAATAAACCATGATGCGAAACCTATCTCTGGAGAGTTAGGAAACATGATCTGAAATATTCTAGCAAAGGAGAGGTTTGGTGGTGTTCCAACCAAAGTAGCGATACCTCCTATCGATGAACCATACGCTACTCCAAGTAAAAGACCAATAGAATACTTTTTAAGGTCTTCCTTTTCGAAGTACTCTTCTAGCTTAGTAATGATCGACAAAAGGATAGGAACCATCATCATGGCGGTGGCTGTATTAGAAATCCACATTGACAAAAAGGCCGATGCAAACATAAATCCAAATAGAATTTTGGCTGGACTACTCCCGGTGATCGACAAGATCTTTAGCGCTATTCTTTTATGCAAATTCCATTTCTGCATAGCTAATGCCACAATAAATCCACCAATAAATAAGAAAATAACATGATTAAAGTAGGCTGATGAAACATCCTTGCCATTCATTACGCCAAACAATGGAAATAATACCACAGGTAATAGTGCTGTAATCGCAATTGGCAGAACCTCAGTGACCCACCAGAATGCCATTAAGAGTGCAATAGCCAATGTATATGTTACCGCTGGCTTGCCTGGCTCAAGGTCTACAAATATTACGATATAAAGAAAGGTTAAGGGTGCTATAATATATCCAATTAACTCCTTAATATTTAATCGCTTCCTTTCCGAATTCTTAGCTTCTTTCATTTATTCGATTCGACGCTTAAAGTTAAATGTAAATTATTCCTATTCCAAGATGTAATATAGCAAAGCTAATTTTGAATAGTACCTTTGAAATCACAAGATCACTTTTCCCTACTTTTTTAGAAACTGCGTTATCTTAGACAAGGGTTTTTGAAGAAGGGTAAATTTACCAGGCTTTAGATCATTTACTTCCCATGCACGTTTATCTTCTCTATTTGCCATTATCCTGTTTAGCAATGAAGCATTACTTTGCCCTCCTTGTCTCATTTTCACCATCACTTCAGGAAGGTAGTCAAGTTTAATCTTGAACTTATGAATAAAGCGTAGCATTATTTCATAATCTGCAGCTGAAGTAAAATCCAAATTAAATAAGCCGAAATCATCATACACTCCCTTTCGAACATAAAAAGTAGGATGAGGAGGCATCCATCCTTTAAGAAAGGCTCCTTCAATATATGATTTAGCCACCCATTTTCGCTTTACTTTTTCAAGATCAAAACGATCTACATATACAAGATCACCATAAACTCCATCAATTTCGGAATCCAAGAAAAGTTTACTTATGTTCAATAAAACTTCATCATAAGCAAATACATCATCGGAGTTTAATATCCCAACTACATCTCCACTTGCTAATTGAAGACCTTTATTCATTGCATCGTATATTCCATTATCCTTTTCAGAAATAACGACATCAATTCGGTCTTTATACTTTTCAATGATTGACAAGGTATTATCTGATGAAGCACCATCAATTAGAATATATTCAATATCAACACCCTTTTGAGACAATACAGATTGAATTGTCTCTTCAATTGTATCCTCACTATTATATGAAACGGTAATAAGGGAAATCTTCATTCTAAATCCTATAATTCAATTGTCCTTTCCTTTACTTTTTGCGCAGGATTTCCTTGGTTTATGGAATATGCCTCAAGGTCATTTGTTGCTACAGAATTTAATGACAAGACTGAATGACTGAAACAATTTACACCTGAACTAACTATTGCATGCGCTCCTATCCAAACACCGTCTTCCAATACGATCTCGCCTATCATTAAATCAAAAGTGCTCTTCTTATAATTATGATTCCCTGTAAGTAACATTGAATTCTGTGAAAGACAAACATTATCACCTATTGTAACAAAAGCTAAATTATCTATCCAAACATTCTCTCCTATCCAGCAATGATCACCAATTTTCAAATTCCAGGGATACTTAATATTAACAACTGGCTTCACAACCACACCTTTTCCAACCTTTGCTCCGAAAGTTCTCAATAAAAATATTTTTAATCCATTAATTGGAAAAACTCCTGACTGAAAGAAAATTAGATTAGTGAAGTACCATAAGCCCCGTTTCATTCCAGAGGCTCCAGGATCGTACCAAGAATTATTGTATTCTGATAATTGTGACACTCCTTTCATGACAGCAATTTACGATAAGCAATCTTAACTTCTGAAAGGTGGATGTGTTCATTTGCAAACATAGATGCTCGTTCACTCATTTGTAAGTACGTTTCTGCATCCATATTTAAACACTCTTTAAAAACTGCTATAAACTGTTCTGGTTTATCCAGTGGTAAATCCCA
>JAUVAY010000082.1 GCA_030591505.1 Flavobacteriales bacterium
CAACAGTAGGAGGGCAGGTCTTGGTAATTCTTACTCACGGACTGGAAGGAAATAGCGACCGAGAGTATATCCGATCTATGGTAAATGGAGTTAACGATAGGGGGTGGGATGCTCTAGCAATTAATTTAAGGGGCTGCAGTGATGAAGTAAATACCCTTTATAGTTCCTATCACAGTGGAAAATCGGATGATTTGGATTTAGTAGTCAACTACGCTAAAGAATATTTAGCTCACTCTAGGATAATTTTAGTTGGCTATAGCCTTGGAGGTAGCATCACCTTAAAATATGTTGGAGAAAAAGGGATGGATATTGATCCTGCAATTATCGCAGCAGCAGCTATCTCAGTGCCCGTTGATCTTGAAGATTCTGCATCTCAATTAGCAAAATGGAGTAATGCTATTTATATGAAGCGCTTTGTTCGCATGCTTAAACCTAAGTTGAGTGAAAAATCGAAGCGATTTCCAGCATTGGGAGTAGAAGAGGAGAAGATAAAAGACATTAAAGATTTTTATGATTTTGATGAGCTATACACGGCTCCTGCGCATGGTTTTTCTTCTGCTGAGGATTATTGGGAAAAGAGCAGCAGTCGGTCGTTTTTATCCACTATTCATATTCCTACCTTATTGATCAATGCACTGGATGACCCTTTTTTAGCGGACAGGTGTTACCCTTATAAAGAAGCACAAGAGAACAGTAAATTCTATTTTGAAGCTTCAAAATACGGTGGTCATGTAGGATTTGGCTCAAGGCCGTTTCAAAAAGGGATCTTTTGGCATGAAAAGAGAATGATCTCGTTTTTTAAAGAGAATATTTAATTCTTCGTACTGAAGAAATGTTCAATAAAATGATGAACTGAAAATAGAAGTGCTTTGTAAATATAATAACCCGAAGTTAAACTATCGCTTAACTAGGGGCTATTTTTGTTGATTAGAAAAACTACTTTATTGCGATAACAGCACTTGAAGGTCCAGTCAATGGAATAATGGAAGTTTGTTTAAAACCACATTCCATTGCCCAACCATCAAAATCGGCAGCAGAGAAATCATAGCCTCCGGGTGTTTCAATTAACATATTTAACGACATCATTAATCCAAAAGCATTTTCACTTCGATTATTATCAATAATGTTTTCGATGACAACGAGTGCTCCTCCTTTTGGTAAGGTATCATATGCTTTCTTAATGAGCATTATTTTATCCTCAGTCCCCCAATCGTGAAGAACGTTACCCATGGTAATTACATCCGCTTTTGGAATGTCATTTAAAAAAAAGTCGCCAGACTGAATTGAAACCTTGTCACTGAGTCGCATTAGATTAATATTTTCCTTTGCTATATGTTCAACTTGAGGTAGGTCGAAGGAAATACAGTTCATATGATCATTATTTAGTGCTATTTGAGAAGATAGATGAGCTCCTGCACCTCCTAAATCGCAGTGCGTATTGTATTTAGAAAAGTCAAATGCTTGAGCAAACTTCATGAAATTTCCCATTTGGACACCACCCATTGCCTTTAAAAACTCCCTTAGTTTTTGTTCATTACTGTATAAAGCTTCAAAAATTGGTGTACCACCAGTTTTAGTTTCATTCTGAGGATCTCCGGTTTTTAGTCCTTCTTCAAGGGTATTCCAAAAAGGATATAACCTGTTATTTGACATTTCAAGTATTCCACCGATGTAGCTTGGTTTATTTTTATCTAGAAATAGCTCTGTGTCTTCAGCA
This sequence comes from Flavobacteriales bacterium, assembly GCA_030591505.1. Taxonomy (GTDB): domain Bacteria; phylum Bacteroidota; class Bacteroidia; order Flavobacteriales_D; family JAHECK01; genus JAHECK01. The sequence goes on from JAUVAY010000082.1 coordinate 1,718, forward strand.
TTACTATATATTGAGTTTTCTTTTAATCCATTTCTATTCAGGAAGCCTAAGGCAACTAGAGAATCTAAAAAATCATACAATCCTCTTTCATGGAGGCCTAGTTTTCCTTTAATTTCTTTTCCGGATAGATCTCTTTCTGCTAAATGAGTGAATAATCCCATGTTTACTGCTGTAAGAAGTGTTTTTGATGACCAAAAGCCCATCCCAACTTGCATTATTTTTGAAGGGTCTACACTGATTGCGATTGTTGTTTCCATAATGTGTGGTTTAGTAATTTAATTTTTTACTAAGGAAATTGATTATGAAAAGAAAACACTTGATCTATGTTAAGAGTTTCGATCAATTCTGTTTTTTTAATCGACTAAGAGCTTCAGGAGTGATTTGTAGGAATGAAGCGATGTGTTTTTGTGATATTCTTTGTTCGATCTTTGGGAATTTCTCAAGCATCATTTTATACTGAGTTATTGCATTCTCTGATAGGTCTGATAAGCGTAAAACAGCAGAAAGGTGCGCGCTTGACCGTAGTTTACTCGTGTATTCATTAAAACAAGCTGATCTTTCCATTAATGCAGCATAGTTTTTAGTTGATATTGTTAAAAGCTCAGCATTTTCTAATGCTTGAACATTGATTTTGGAAGGTGTACGATTGACGAAGCTACCGATATCTCCGATCCACCAATTTTCAAAGCTAAATTGTGTATTTACCTCTTTTCCTTCAATTGAAATAATATAGTTACGAAAGCACCCATTCAGTACAAATGCTCCATATGAGCATACCGACCCTTGTATTAGAAAGAACTCCTTTTTTTTAATCTTTTTATATTCAAAATAATCTTGAATATTTTGGATATCTAATATAGAATAGTGAGGAATATTCTTGTTGATATGTTTGAAAAGCTTACTGTGCATAAGGTGACGGAATAGGGTGCATTTTCTAGGTCAAGTTAAAAAATAATTTTTTACTATTAATTTACACTCAATTTTGAATGCCATTACTACTTAAGGTGTTAAAAGCAAAGTGTTTAGAATTCATTAATATCAATCATATAACGAATTGAGGTCGGCCCAATAAGTTTTTCTACTTTATTGATCAATGCCTTGGATGATTTCCTTCTTTCAAGAAAACCTGTAGTTGATTCGATATATTGTGATGTTCATTTAATAGATGAGCTATAGTCCAATAAGCTTTCTTACCTTTACGTTTAGGTGCTTGTAAGAGTGGCAGTAATCAAAGTTAATAAGTGGTAGAAAAGACATTCATTTTAAAGAATATGGTATCAAGAAGCTGTATTAAGCTAATTGAATTGTATTTCGAAAAAGTTGAAGGTATAGAAGTCGTAAAGGTCTTTTTTGGAGAGGTTATTCTTCGCTTTGATCCGGATGTTATTACTGATGAAATGATGGATGAACATTTTGCTGAAATGGGATTTGGAATTGTAGATGATCCGGATACGGTAATTGTAGAAAAAATAAAAATAGCTTCTATTGAGCTGATCCACTTTGCAAACAATAGCAATTCATTGATCCGTAATTCCGATTATATAAGCGAACGTGTTCAGTTACCTTATGAAAAAATAAGCAAGGTCTTTTCAAAAGTTACCGGACATACCTTAGAGAAGTATATCATCCTCCTCAAAATTGAGAAGTCGAAAGAAATGATGCTAAACGCAGAAGTAACATTAAGTGAAATAGCTTATACTTTAGGCTATAGTAGTGTTCAATACCTTAGCAATCAATTCAAGAAAATTACGGGTTACACGGTTTCGCAATTCAAAGACCTCGAAAAACCAGAGCGTATCCCTTTGGAGCATATTATATAGATTTAAAAGATTCTCGCAAAGCACGCTAAGATTCTCGCAAAGCACGCAGAGATAATACTGGGTGACTCGTCCTGACATTAGATGTTAAGAAGTACACCGTGCAACTTTGCGATTCGATTTATCGAATTTGCGTTTTGTTTTTTATCTTTTCCTTAGCGCACTTTGCGAGAATCCTTTTGAAAGAACCTTTAATTCATACTTCCAAATCTTACACATCCTTTTCAAAATAGTGTAACGCATCCCAACCCTTCCTCAACTACTTTTACTAAGTCAATTCAAAAACTGTATTTATGAAAATCAGGAAGAATATAGCACTTAGTGATTCGGGATTTCTATTCAATCCCTCAACCGGAGATTCGTATTCGATCAACCCGATCGGACAAGAGATAATCAAACATATCCAAAAAGGTATGACAGAAGAAGAGGTCGCTGATATCATAGTAAAAGAATACATGATAGACCATGATTCTGTGGAAAAGGATCTATACGACTTCAAACAGATGTTGAATTCTTATAAACTGATAGAAGATGAAGGATAAACCTATTTATACCATTGCGGTTACAGGTTTGAACGCCATCGATAGTCCAGGTCCAGGAATGGCTGTGATCAGAGCCTTACGTGAAGCAAAGAGTTTTGATACGCGGATCATCGGCTTGAGTTATGAGTCGCTGGAACCAGGGATCTATATGCATGATTTAGTAGATAAAACCTATCAAGTTCCTTATCCAACAGCCGGTCAACAAGTGCTTTTTGAGCGCTTCAAATACATCAATTCTATCGAGAATATAGATTTTCTCTTTCCAAATTTCGATGCGGAGTTATTTAATTTCATCGCAATTCAAGATCGTTTTGAAAGAGAATTGGGAATAAAAATGGCCCTGCCAACACAAGCACAATTTGATGCTAGACACAAGGTAAATCTATTCGACTACGGTGAAGAACACGGTATAAAAGTTCCTTTTGCGAAGATGGTTTTTAGTCAGCAGGAAATTCCTAAGATCGCTAAAGAGATCGGTTATCCACTGGTAGTAAAAGGAAAGTTTTATGATGCTAAGATCGCCTATACTGATGAACAGGCGATTCAACACTTTAATAAAATAAGTGCTGAATGGGGTTTGCCGATAATCATTCAGGAGTTTGTACATGGATCGGAAGTGAATGTTTGTGGAATAGGTGATGGAACAGGGATAACCATGGGAGCAGTTCCAATGCGAAAACTCTATATAACCGATAAAGGAAAAGCATGGGCAGGTGTTACATTGGATGATGAGAATTTACTCGATGTCACCCATAAATTGGTTGATAAGACCAATTGGAATGGTCCTTTCGAATTGGAATTTATGAAAACGAGTAATGATGAGTATTACCTGATCGAGATCAATCCACGTTTTCCTGCATGGTGCTATTTAACAGTAGGGGCAGGGCAAAATCAAATTGAAGCAATGGTTAATATAACTATGGGAAATGAGCAAGAGGCTTTTAAAAGCTATGAAGTAGGTAAGATGTTTATTCGCTATTCGCATGATATGATAGTGGATATGGGTGAGTTTGAGCAAATTTCAACGATAGGGGAATTATAGTATTTAAAAAGAGATTATGGAAAAGAAACAATATGAACGACCAATTATAAATCCATTGAATACGGGTTTGATGAATAAATTTGGAACACGTACCGAATATGAACCAAAGACGCATATCGATGGAAACGCAGTTAAAGATCTGCTAGCAGAATTTGGCTCACCTCTTTTTGTAATGTCAGAAAGAAAGATCAGAGATAATATTAAAAGCGCTAAGCGGATTTTCGAAACGCGTTATCCTAAAGTACAGTTTGCCTGGTCGTATAAAACGAATTACCTGAATGCCGTTTGTAATGTTTTTCATCAAGAAGGGTCTTGGGGAGAAGTAGTTTCCCGTTTTGAATATGAAAAAGCAATTAAAAATGGTGTTCCACCAAATAAGATCTTATTTAATGGTCCGGATAAGACCGACGATGATCTAAAACTATCTATAAAGAACGATTCTCCAATTCATATCGACCATTTGGATGAGTTGTATCGATTGATAGAGTTGGCTGGTAATATGCATGCTAAACCTAGAGTTGCGATACGTGTGAATATGGATACGGGTGTATATCCAATGTGGGATCGTTTTGGATTCAATTACGAAAATGGTCAAGCCTGGGATGCGGTTAATAAAATAATGGCTTCGGGTAAATTAAATTTAATTGGTTTGCATTGTCACATCGGTACCTACATGCTTACGCCTAGTGCTTATGGAGTAGCTGCAACGAAGATGGCAGATCTGGCTCAAAGTATTAAAAGGCGTTATAAACTTGCCCTAACTTATATTGATATGGGTGGTGGGTTTGCTTCTAAAAACACTTTGAAAGGAGCGATGCAATTAGGCGTTGATGCAGTGCCTGAACTTAGTCAGTATGCCGAAGCGATCACAACTCCTTTACTAAACGCGGGTTTTGATCCGGAAGAATTACCCTATTTATACCTTGAAACAGGAAGAGCACTTGTTGACGATGCCGGTTTTCTATTGGGAAGTGTGATCTCAAATAAACGGCTCACCGATGGAAGAAGGGCTACTATACTTGATTTTGGGGTTAATATTTTATTCACATCATTCTGGTATGATCATAAGGTATCACCAGCGCAATCTTTTGGACAACATACAGAAAATTGTATTCTCTACGGACCTTTATGCATGAATATCGATGTGATTCGTGAAAATATTTCTTTTCCTCCTTTAAATGCGGGTGATCAAGTTGTGGTTCATAATGTAGGTGCTTATAATATTACCCAGTCGATGCAATTTATTGCACTGCGACCACCGGTTGTTATGATAGATATGAAAGGCAAAGCACATGTTATTAAATCGAAGGAAAGTTTAGCTGATGTGGAAAGAAATGAGATCGTACCCGAATATTTAAGTTCATTTAAGATCTAGTTTTTTAGAAATATTGATTGACTATTAATCAAAATTAAAGTTGAGTGGAAAACGATAATTTAAAGAATAAGCTAAATGCTAAGAATGTTGTAGAAGTTCTAAAGCTCTCCGGGGAGGGCTTTTTGAACAGCTACGCCCAGGTTTTCTTTTCAAAAGATAAAGTTTTAGCTACTGTCCTAGTATTGGTCAGCTTTTTTGATTTTGGAGCAGGTCTGAGTGGAGTGATTGCCATTCTTATCGGTCAATTGACGGCCTACCTTTTTAATTTTAATAGAGAGTACATCAGAGATGGAATGTATACCTACAATTCGGTAATGGTAGGTATTGCGGTAGGGATCTTTTATGAGTTTACACTGCCTCTGCTTACCCTTCTTATTATTATTTCTATTCTCACTTTCTTTTTAACGATCTGGTTTTCGGTATCCTTAGCAAAAAAGGGACTTCCATTTTTAAGTATTCCATTTTTGATCGCTATATGGGTAGTAATACTGGGGACGGATAATTTTTCTGCATTTGCCCTAAAACAAAAGGAATTGCTTTCACTTGTCAAGTACTTTCCTGAAGCTTTTAATGGAACAACTGATTTTATTGGACAATTGCCTTTTGCGAATGTTATTTATCTCTATTTGCGTTCGTTGGGAGCTATATTTTTTCAATATAACGACCTTGCCGGATTATTGATCGCAATTGGGATCTTGTTCTATTCCCGGATCGGCTTTGTATTATCCATTTTCGGTTTCCTAATCGGATATCTCTTCTACTATTTTATGGAAGGAGATTTTTCGCAGTTGGTGTATAGCTATATTGGATTTAATTTTATTCTGACCGCAATAGCCTTGGGTGGATTTTTTCTTGTCCCTTCCCGGAGGTCATTTGTATTACTCCTTTTCACAATACCCATTATTGCACTTTTATTAAGTTCGTTACATACGCTATTTAGTTATTTTGAACTTCCGTTATACTCCTTACCATTCAATTTAGCAGTACTTCTTTTATTGTCATCAATGGCTGTACGCATGAAGGCAAAAGGGTTGTTTCTTGTTACAGTGCAGCAATATTCTCCTGAAAAGAACCATTATAAGTTCTACAATTCTATGGATCGTTTTGGTTCAGACACTTATTATCACCTTAGTCTACCCATCATGGGTGAATGGAATGTTTCTCAGGGATATAATGGTGATATTACACATAAGAAGGAATGGAGACACGCCTTGGATTTTGATATTCGGGATGAAGAGGATCAAAGTTATCGGAAACCGGGAAATCATGTGGAAGAATATTATTGCTATGATCTACCTGTAATTGCACCGGCAAAGGGAACGATTGTAGAAATAGTAGATGGCGTTAAAGATAACCTGATAGGGGAGGTCGATCTGAAAAATAACTGGGGTAATGTTATTATCATTAAGCACGGGGATTTTATTTACACAAAATTATCTCACCTTAAAATTGATACGATTAAAGTTAAAGTAGGTGATGCTGTTAAGAAAGGAGATGTATTGGCCTTTAGCGGGAGTTCAGGACGCTCACCTGAGCCACATTTACATTTTCAAGTTCAGGCTACGGCACATGTTGGTTCGAAAACATTCGCTTATCCATTCAGTTATTATTTAAGTAAGGAAGAAGATGGATTTACCTTTCATTCTTTTGATGTTCCGAAAGAGGGCGAGATAGTGCGTAATGTAGCTACGCATAAATTATTGTCTAAGGCATTTACTTTCACTCCTGGTGAGATCATGAATTTTAAAATTGAAGGAGATGGATCTGTTAAAAATGTAAAATGGGAAGTGTTTACAACTGTAGCCAATCAGACTTACATTTATTGTCATGAAAGCAAGTCGACCGCTTATTTTATAAATAATGGAACGGTATTTTATTTTACCGATTTCTATGGGGATAAGAGCTCATTTTTACACTCATTTTACCTGGGTGCACACAAAGTATTGCTTGGTTATTATAAAGGGATAGAGCTTAAGGATAAATTATTGATCGACTCTTTTTTTAGTCCGGTAGTAAAGATAATTCACGATTTCACAGCTCCATTTTTTCACTATTTAAGTGCAAATTATCGCTTTACTTTCTCTGAAGCAGATGATGAACATAACCCCTCGAAAGTTGTTTTTAACAGTGCTTGTTCTGGGAAGTTATTTACTAGAGAAAGTAAGAAGATGGACTTTGAATTTACTATTGAAGACCAAAGAATATCGACAATCGTGATGAAAACGAATGATACTAAGATAATAGCCAAGTGCATAGACTAAATATCATATTGATCATTTTGTTTTCTGCTTTTTGGATGAGTGGAAAGTCACAGCTGACCTATAAATTCGTTGATAGTGTAAGTTATCGCTTTTATAATGATCATCGATGGAATGAGCTTACCCACTTTGGTGATAATGCCGCAAAAAATGGCTTTGATTACTATTACTTTAATATGCGGATCGGAATTGCTAATTACAACATAGAGCAGTTTAATAAGGCCATTAAATATTTTGAGCGTGCACTCAAGAATAATAGCACGAGTGAGGTAGCAAAGGAGTATTTATTTTGGTCATACTTATCAATCTTAAACGAAAAGGAAGCGAAAATTGTATATGAAAACTTGCAGGATTCGACGAGGGATAGAATTGGCTACAAGTCAACACGATTAGTTGATTATATATCGACAGAAGGAGGTTTCAAGTTCACTAATAATAGGGAAATTGCTGGGACGATTGCCTATTTTAATGCCGGGCTAGGAACGAAGCTTTCACCTGGATGGGAACTATTTCAATCCTTTACTTATACCGAACAAAACCTTGCCTGGGGAAATTTCGATCAGCGTGAATATTACCTAACAACTTCTTATGATATGAGTAAAGACTGGAAGCTTTCGATGGGTTTTCATTTTGCCAATTATAAAAGTACGATGGACTATTCGAACGAGTCTATTTACAAATCAATTCCACCTAACATGATGCCTCCACAAGGCGATTTTACTGATACGACCACTCATAAAAGCTATTCTATTGCTGGTGATTTCAAACAAAATGATCTTGTAAGTCAGTTGAATTTAACTAAAGCAGGCGAGCATTTTGTTTTTTCGCCTCATATTGGCTTATACAATAGTTGGGTTGAGCCCAATTATATAGAAGAAAGGTACGATTCTGTGATGGTGCTTGAGCGTAATGGTTTTGATATCTTGAACGATACAACTTATATAGAAGAGAGTAGGGATGAGGTCGTTGATAATTATAGTACAGTTCGAGGAGTTGTTGGACTTGATGTATCCTATTATTCTGAAAGCATTACACTGGGAATAGATATGTTCCTGACAGTAGGAGAGGGGCTGCAGAATTTTAATATGATCCCTTATGTTGGCATTCGCTTTTCAGATAAATTTTCCATCTGGACATATTATTTCAAAAAGAAGGCAGGCTATGGGATGTCTATTTTTAATGGGGCTCAACTTGTAAATACCTTTGATAAGGTTTCGAGGTTTAGCCTGACCGGAAATATAAAGTTGTCGAATAAGGCAAGTCTGTATATTACTTATCAGCATGATAATATCGAGGATGGATTAAGCCTTATGAATTATAAATTAAACGCAGCGATTGTAGGTGTTAAAATAAAATTGTAAGAGATGAAAAAGATTGGATTGATCATTTTAGGAATAACAATGGGAATTAGTTTGATGGCTCAAAAGGATGCGTCAAAAGCATTTTTAGACAGTTATTATAATGAGGCAAACGCTGAGTATTCAGAAGCTATTTCGGATATGGAAAAAGTCTATTCGGAGGCTTCCTACAGTATTAATTTGCGCTTGGGTTGGTTAAACTATTTAGATGGAGATTATTATAAATCAGTTAGCTATTATAATAAGGCGATACTTCTTGAAACGAAGAGTATCGAAGCCCGATTGGGTTATATCTATCCTATTTCGGCTTTGCAAAATTGGGAGGATGTGCTCACTATGTATAAAGAGATCTTGGAAATAGATCCAAATAATACAGCGGTAAATTATAAAGTTGCTTATATGTATTATCTGCGTGGCGACTGGCTTAATGCGGAGATAAACCTTGTAAAAGTGCTTCAATTATACCCATTTGATTATGATTCGAGTCTATTGCTGGGAACGGTATATGTAAAGATGGGAAAGATAAAAGAGGCGAAGGTTTATTATGAGAGAGCCTTGCAGTATGATCCATCTTCAGCTGAGATCAGGGGATTGTTAAAAGGATTGTAGAAAGGATTGTAGAAAGGAATTTCGCTTTTCTACGGAGATTATTGACAATAAAACTGAAAGTTCCAAATTAGTTTATGTTAAGGGACAAGCCAAGAAAAAGGGAGAACTCATTCAATCGTGCTTGGGAATTATTTTGTCTGCTTCCTTCAAGTGCATGTTGGGTACTTGGATCGTATTCAACAGGCTCTGTATAACTTATTATTTGTTCCATGTTTTTATTTCTTCCAAACGTATATTGAAGACCACTAATAATTGTAAAATCTTTTACTTTGATACCCAAGCCTGATGTGATATGATATTTATTCATATGTACCTGAATAACACTGAATTTGTTATTCACATATCGGGTATCGTCTTCGTTGCTAGCTGTGAAATCTGTTCTAAACCCACCCATAAATGCAAGAGATGATGTAATTTGTTTTTTAAACCCTAATGCGAGGTTAGTTACCGCTTTGGCCTTGAAATAATACGACATATAGTCATTTTCCGAAATTTTCGAGGAAACATAATAAGGGGTCCAATCCAGTTGATTAGATGATTCAATTAGGGCATATTCGTCGATATGATGAAAATATTCTGCTGTAATGGTAATGAAATTCTTTTGATTTTTTGAAGAATACTGGGCCCCAAAGGCTAGTGAAAAAGAGTTTTTAACCCTTACTCCCCTTAGGCTTTCTTCAAATCCAATACTATTTTCGTTTGAAACAAATGCATCCTCATCGTTTTCATAAATATTACTTCGGCTAAATGATTTTCTAATATCCGCTTCGCCATAAATCGGAATAGCAGGAAACGTGATATTTGCCCCAACACTAAACTGGTCGCTGGGAAAATTATAGTATGCCCCAGCCTTAAATATTAAACTGAGATACCAATATTTGAATTCTTCCTCAAATCCATTTTGCGCAATATAACTGGGTTCAATTTCATTATCAATAATGACTGAATCTACTTCCTGATATGCCTTAGTATCTTGTTGATATTGATATCTTAATAATTTAATAGAAAGAAATGCACTTCCCCCTACGTAAAAACGGTCACTAACTTTATAGGAAGACCCACCTCCAACCCAAGTATCAGTATATTTTCGGGCATATTTTAAGTATCCTGAATATGTTTCTTTTCCTTGAGTTCTGTTAATGATATCAATTTCATCAATATGTTGTATTGTATATCGTACCTCTTCTGAAACCGGAGATAAAATGGCTAGTTCTGTTCCTATACGTTCGTTTTTATTAGGAAGAGAATAGGATAAAAATCGTGGTTGAATCTTAAATAAGATTTTATCGGCATCTATTCCATCTCCAGCCATATTATCTACATTATAAAATTGAAGAGAAGCGATAACTGCACTCATGGATAAGGATTGCATATTTTCATGATCAATTAAGGAAGGATTGTAATATACTGAACTAGGTCCTTCGCCTCCTCCAACAACAGATCCGGCCAATAATGCCGATTTTGTATTAAAATTCCACGACCAGTAATTGTCGCTTTGTGCAGAGGTTATTTCAGCTATTGCGACAAGCATTAATGCTAATAACCAGATACGCTTAACCGGTAAACAAATCATCTTGTAGATTTTTTTAAAACTTTTTCCCGACCCCAATGGCTATGGTTAATGAATTGATATGGCCGTCTTTTAAGTCATAAATAATTTCCGGGGCAAAATCCCAATGGTTTCCAACTTCAAATTCAGAGCCAACACCTGCCCTAAAAACAAAGAAATTTTCGTGACTCTCCAGTTCAATGCCGGGTCCCAGAATAAAAGTAAATTGATTGTCCCAAGGACTGAACAAAACAGGAAGAGCCATAATTACCGGATTGTTTCTTATAACAGCACCATTTTCTTTATCATCTACAACATAATTTGCAATTTCTATATCATTTTTTAATGCTAAACCCCATTTCGGATTAAACCAATACTGAAAGTCAAGCCCAAGGACTGGTATTGCTACAAAATCACGGTCGTTACCAAATGTAGCAGAAGGGATATAGGTATGACCCAGGTTTGCTGCTATGCGGAAATTTTTAAATTCATGTTTGACTGTGGCATCATGAGATTGCCCTAATACTGTGAAAGAAATAAGCAAAAAGGTCGATACGAATAGAAATAAAAAGTATGACACTGATTTTTTCATAGATCACGACTAAGCAATTTTATTATTTCGGAAACAAGAATTTTATTGCGAAAAGCATGCTCCAAGTAGGAGAAACATCAGGCCTAACAACATGACTAAATGCTTGAAGTTTGAAATCTATAGGCTGTTTACCAAATCGTACTAAACGACCAACACCACCACCAACTGGAACAGTCCATTGATTGCCACTTTCTTTATTCCAATCCGCTGTTAAAAGAGGTGTACTAGTAACATACCATCC
>JAUVAY010000105.1 GCA_030591505.1 Flavobacteriales bacterium
GACCTTGGCAAGGTCGTGCTCTACCAGCTGAGCTACTTTCGCATGAATATTTCAATTAAACCCTTTTGCCGTTTGAAAAGGGGAGTGCAAAACTAAGTTTTTTTTCAATTCAACAAAACATATTTGAAGGATTTCAACTTCCACTCAAGTTTTTAATTTCATGAAGTTTCAACAAAGCTTCAACAGGGGTTAAGCGATCGATATCCATTCTACTTATTTCATCACGGATCTGCTCTAAAACAGGATCGTCCAATTGAAAGAAACTTAACTGTATATCATCTTTCGAAGGTAGCGATTGCGTTAGATTATCGCTCGAATGATCTTTTTCTAATTTGCTTAAAATAGCATTAGCTCGCTTTATCACCCTTGACGGCATTCCTGCCATCTTCGCCACGTGAATTCCAAAGCTATGCTCACTTCCACCCGGCTCTAGTTTTCGTAAGAAGATCACTTTCTTACCTACTTCTTTTACAGATACATTAAAGTTCTTGATCCGATCGAAGCTCTTGCTCATCTCATTCAACTCATGATAATGCGTTGCAAATAAGGTCTTGGCTTTTGATGTCTCATGTATATACTCCGCGATCGCCCAGGCAATGGAAATTCCATCGTAAGTACTCGTGCCACGACCGATCTCATCTAATAAGATCAAGCTCCTGTCACTCAAATTATTCAAGATCGAAGCCGTTTCATTCATTTCAACCATAAAGGTTGATTCTCCTGAAGAGATATTATCACTTGCCCCAACGCGAGTAAAGATCTTATCTACCAAGCCAATCTCAGCAAATTTAGCGGGAACAAAACTTCCCATCTGCGCCATGATGACGATCAATGCACTTTGCCTTAACAATGCAGATTTACCTGACATGTTCGGCCCTGTGATCATGATGATCTGCTGCTTTTCATTATCTAAAAAGAGATCATTGCTAATGTAATCTTCACCTAAAGGAAGTTCTTTTTCAATTACAGGGTGGCGACCATCTTTGATCTTTAATTCCTTCCCTTCATTTAATGTAGGACGCGTATAATTATTGGCTACAGCGATTTGAGAAAAGGATAAGAGACAATCAAGTTTCGCTATTAATGAAGCGTTGTACTGTAAAGGACCAATGTAATCAGCGATCTCTAATATCAACTCATTGAACAAACGATTTTCAATAGCATTAATTTTCTCTTCTGCTCCCAGTATTTTCGTCTCCAGTTCCTTTAATTCTTCAGTAATATAGCGCTCTGCGTTTACCAAGGTCTGTTTTCTGATCCATTCTTCCGGAACCTTGTCCTTATGCGTATTTCTCACTTCAAGGTAATAACCGAAAACGTTGTTATAAGAGATTTTCAAAGAAGAAATGCCTGTTCTTTCGGTCTCTCTCTCCTGAATTTGTTGAAGGACTTCTTTAGCCGAGCCTGACAAGGATCTTAATTCATCAAGGTCTTTGTCGATACCTTCCCGAATAACATTTCCTTTTCCAAGGGCATTCGGTGGCTCATCAACCAATTCATTTTCTATTTTGACTTTTATCAACTCACAGGCATGAAACTGATCGCCTGTTTTTTTAAGTTCTTTATGCTTGCTTTTTTCGCAATAGGCTTTTAAGGGTTGAATAGCCTGAATAGCATGTAAAATATGCATTATCTCTCGGGGATTTACCCTACTGGCTGCTACCTTTGAGATCAACCTCTCCAGGTCACCTGTTTGTTTTATCCAATCGATCAGCTGGTCTTGTTCGTCTTCTATAGTGAGAAAATGATCAACTAAGTTTAAACGCTGCTCAATAAGCGATTTGTCTTTTAACGGAAAGGCAAGCCAGCGTTTCAAAAGGCGGGAACCCATCGGTGAAACCGTTTTATCAAGTACATCAATTAGGGTGCGAGCATTTTCATTGGGAGAATAAAGCAGCTCGAGATTACGCATGGTAAATTTGTCCATCCATACATAATGATCCTCTTCAATTCTTGAAAGTTTGGCTATATGCCCTGTCCTATCATGTTTTGTCTCTGCTAGGTAATGCAAGCATGCTCCTGCAGCAATAGTAGCAACACTCATTTTGTCAACACCAAATCCCTTAAGCGATTTAGTATCAAATTGCTTCAATAATAGCTCATTTGTGAAATCCTCGGTAAATACCCAATCATCCAACATGAAAGTATGGAATGAATTAGAACTAAGGGTCTCAAAATCTTTCTTACGCTGCTTTTGATGAAGAATTTCACTGGGGGCAAAACTTTGTAATAGTTTACCGATGTATTCCTGATTTCCTTCGGAAACTAAAAACTCTCCAGTTGAAATGTCTAAAAATGCAACACCCAATTTGTCGTTTGCAAAGTGAACAGCAGCCAAGAAGTTATTTCTTCTCCCATCCAGTACTTGATCATTTAGGGCAACACCAGGTGTGACAAGTTCCGTAACTCCTCGCTTAACAATTTTCTTGGTCAGCTTTGGATCTTCCAGTTGATCGCAGATAGCGACGCGGTAACCAGCTCTCACCAATTTAGGCAAATACACTTCTATCGAATGATGAGGAAATCCAGCCAGTTCGATAAAAGCCGCAACCCCATTTTTTCGTTTTGTAAGAACGATACCAAGAATTTGTGCTGCTTTTACAGCATCTTCTCCAAAGGTCTCGTAAAAATCACCCACCCTAAAAAGTAGTATTGCATCAGGATATTTCGCCTTAATGGAGTTATATTGCTTCATTAGCGGTGTTTCTGCTACCGCTTTTTTTGTTTTCTTTGCCATAAATAATCTGATGCAAAATAAGATAAAGTTACATTTTCATGCATCGCTTTATCTAGGGTAAAAACACGAATTATGAACAGGAAGTTAAGATCGGACGAGATGGGTCGAATTGGAGGGGATGAATTTAAGAAGAGTGACAAATTTCAGCTTATTGTAATATTGGATAACATCCGCTCAGGAAACAATATTGGTTCGGTTTTTCGTACTTCTGATGCGCTCCGTATCGAGGCTATTTACTTATGTGGTATCAGCGCACAACCTCCGCAAAAAGATATTCAGAAGACAGCTCTTGGATCAACGGAAACAGTGGATTGGAAATATTTTGAAAGTACGATAGATGCTATTGAAGTAGCTAAGAATGAAGGGTTTGATGTATATGCTGTTGAGCAAACGCAATCTTCTATTATGCTTGATGAGTTTAGGCCTGAAAAAGGGGCTAAAATTGCATTGGTCATGGGAAATGAGGTGCGCGGAGTCGAACAAAATGCAATCGATAGGTGTGAGGGTGTATTGGAAATTCCTCAATTTGGAACAAAGCACTCATTTAATATCTCTGTAAGTACGGGAATTGTACTATGGGATCTTTTTACGAAGCTAACACCATTTAAGAATTGATTTGCTTTCTTATTTTTACCATTGAATGATAAAGGCTAATCATATTCTAAAGTTTCTTCAAACAGCTATGTTTTTGTTGTTGTTCGGACAGCTATTACAGGCGCAGTTTTATGATGAAAGAAGATCGCGTTGGTCTGCATTTAGGCATGAAATAGGTGCTACTGTTGGTTTAACCGCTTTTTTGGGAGAACTTGGAGGTGCAGATGCAATTGGTTCGGATGGATTAAGGGATTGGAATTTTAATCAAAATAGGTTCGGTATTTCCATCGACTACCAATATTATTTAAAAAGAAACTTAAGTATAAGAGGAAATTTTCTTTATGCTTATCTATCAGGAGATGATAAAAATACGATAGAACCATTTAGAAGTAACCGAAATCTTCATTTTCGATCTACTGCAATTGAGTTGACCGGGATGGTTCAATATTATCTTTTGAGAGAAGAACCGGGAAGAAAATCTCATTTTGATAACCGGCCTTTTACGATGAATATATACGTGTTTTTAGGAATTGGTGCCATGTATTTTAATCCGAAGGCTAATTATAATGGAGAGTGGGTTGAACTACAACCATTAGGAACAGAAGGTCAGGGGATTGGTACGCAACCTGATTTATACTCCCGATTTACTGCGGTTGTTCCGCTGGGATTTGGACTATCAAAGAAAGTCTGGAATTATTGGATGCTTGGAATTGAAATGTCATATAGAAAAACGTTTAGCGATTACATTGATGACGTAAGTACTATCTATTATAATAATGATAAGATCTATGCAGAGAGAGGCGAGATGGCCGCTTATTTAGCAGATCCGAGCCTGGGATATTATATAGATGATAATGGGAATCAAATTCCTTTAAATTCTACAGAAGAAGGAATGCAACGTGGAGACCCGGAGGACAAGGATGCTTTTGTAACGGGAAGCATAACAGTTCGGTTTTTCTTAGCCGGGTTAGGAGGCGGTCGTAAAAGTAGCAACAGATCATTCTTTTAATGCCCTTACAATGTGCTAGATCAAATTAATCAGCATTACGTGTTTACCTTAGTCATTATTTTATTGCTATTTACTCACGTCTAAGTAGTCCTTAGATCTCAATTTAATCCAAAACGCCATCTCATTTATAGTTCTGTTAATAGCTTAACTTCATTTATCCTATTTTTTATAATTGATAAGTTATAACTACTCATTTCAATGATTTGAGTGCATAAAAAAACCCTGATCGTTAGATCAGGGTTCCTATATATTTAAGCCTATAGGCTCTATTTATCTTCTTATAAAGAATCCCAGAAATTAACTAGTTCTAGATCTTTAGCAGCTTTTTCACCAAGACTAGCATCTAAAGCAGTTGCTTTGTCAACGTTATCTTTTACAGCAGCACCGTCACCATTTCGAGCAGCTATTACAGCAGCAAGGTAGTAACCCATTGCAGTATCCTTATCAGTTGATGCAGCCAATGCATTTGAAGCACCTTCATTATCACCGTTAAGAACTTTTGCTAATGCAACATTGAATGTGTTTTCACTTCCAAAATTAGTAATTGCAGTAGTATAGTCACCATCTTGAACATTGATCAGTCCCATGTTGTAATATACTTCTGAACCAGCTGAACCAGCTTCTTTAAATAAATCCATAGCAGCTTCTCTGTTTCCTTCTTGACGAACGATCGCACCTAAATTGTTTGAAGCAATTGGGTTATTTTTAATTCCTAGTGATTTTTCGAATTGAGCTTTAGCTTGTGGAGCTTTACCCATCATCATCAATACATAACCAGCATTGTTTGAACCTCTATAATCAGCTGGGAAGTTACGCTCAGCGATCATGTAAACTCTTAATTTCTCATCAAGATCATTACTTAATGTAGCAGCATAAAGAATTTCTTCTACGTTAAGTGTATCAGGATTTGATTTAGACAATGCAGTAAGCTCTTCATCTGAATATCCGATCTTCTTATACATTAAGTGAACTTGAGTTCTTCTTAATTGTGGAAGAATTTCATTTGCAACTACTTTATAAGTAGCAGCAAGGTTTTTAATTTCTTGCTCTCTTTTTACAGGGTCACTATACATTTCAAGAATTCGAATGATAAGATCTTTGTCCTTAATGTCTGAAGCTTCCATTTTTTGTTTAAAACCAGTCCAGTCTTCACCTTTTCCCATTTCATTACAGAAATCGTCAGCATGTTCGATCTTATTTTTCTTGATTTCTTTACCAAGCGCTTTGTGTGCACTTTTTGCACGGTTATCAGCAAGGTCTTCATTCAATGTAAGCTCACCGTCAGGAGAAGCATAAGCTTCCAAAACAGCACCAGTCAATTCAACTCTATCATTACTAGAAGATGACTTAACAAAAGCTTGCATTGCTTTCCAGTCATCATCACGTAATTCAGAACTTCTTACAGTAGAAGAGTTGATCAAGTAATTGAGAACTGCATATTCTTCATGATTTGTGATTCTAACAAAATTATCTTTTGCAAGAATTACTTTATCATCATTTTGCATTAAGTAAGGAGTAGTTCTAACACCTTTAGCTAATGCTATTGGTTCAAAGTCCTTTGTCTTTTTACCCTGTGATCCTGAAACTCGGATAACCAAGTCAGAAGTTTCCATGTCAGGAGTATAAGCAACTCTATCGGTATAACTAAAAGATGTAGGAGCTTCGTATGAAATTACTTTGTAGTTACCTGCAGCATCTTCACCTTGGTAATAAGCAGCTTCATAAGCTTGTTCTCCGTTAGCATATACTAAAACAGGAGTTACTGATACAGTAGCCTTTTTAGCAAAATATTTTTCTGGATATTGACCAGTTATGTTTAGCTCAACGCTATCACCTCTTACAATAAGTGGACTTGGGTCAACATTGTTTGTAACATTAGGCGCGTTTTTCGACATTTTACCCAAGCCATTACATCCAACTAGGGTTAATCCTGCAATTGCAATAATTGCAAATGATTTTAAAGTATAATTTTTCATTACCTGATAAATTGATTTTCGATTTAAATATATAGCTGCAAAAATAGTTATTGTTTGATGAAATTAAAAGATTTTGAGCTCTTTAGCCAATTATAATTAAAAAATTACACTTTGAACACCTGTTTTGTAAGGTTGGTTGATGAGCTCACAGATCTTTTCAAAACTTTTACGGTCGTTTATGAAATTAGTTTCATTTAGATCAAGAAACAGAACTTTTAACTCTTGCTGCTTTAAAAACTGAATATAAGAGTCTTGTATTTTTTCTAAATAATCATCCGGAATATTCTTCTCATAGTCTCTTCCCCTTTTCAAAATGTTCTTTTGCAATTCCTCTACACCCCTGTGCAGGTATACAATCAGATCTGGTTTTGGAAGGTTGGACATCATTACTTGATACATTTTATTAAAGAGGTCGAACTCATCTTTTTCCAAATTTGCACGTGCAAAAATGAGTGATTTGCTTAGAGAATAATCTGAAAATGTATTTTGATAAAAAAGTGATTGTTGGCGAAGTTCATTATTTAATTGATGATAACGATCAGATAAAAAAGACATTTCAACGGCAAAAGCATATCGTTCAGGTTGTTCGTAAAATTTTGGCAAAAAAGGATTGTCATTGAAACCTTCCAATACTTTTTTCCCATTATACTTTTCAGATAATAGATTAACAAGAGAGGTTTTACCTGCTCCTATATTTCCTTCTATTACTAAATACGAATGTTGCATTACTCTACTACTTCAACTTTTCCGGAATCGGGACACAAAAGTAATAAGCTTTTGTGGTCAATTTTTAAAATTGGATGAATAAAATCAGGTAATACTTCAACTAAAGGGAGTAGTGTAAATTTTCTAAGGTGCAATCGAGGGTGAGGGATATGAAGCTCTTTCTCTTCAATTATTTGATCATCAATGTATAATAGATCAATATCGATGGGTCTATCGCTGTATTTTTTACTGTCATTACGTTGTCTTCCTATTTTTTTTTCAACGAGTAAACAGTTTTTCAATAACTCAAGAGGAGGATCGCTACTTTCAAAAAGAACTACCTGATTAAAATAGTCATTAGATGAGGTATAACCCCATGCTTCTGATCGAAAGTAAGATGATTTTACAGTAATAGTGTAATTGAACTCTTCCAAAAACCCAATCGCTTGCTTAAAGTTTGCAAGTGTATCACCAATATTTCCGCCAAGTAGCACTACAATTTTCATTACCGTTCAAAAATACTTTAAATACTGTAATCATGGCATGTTGCCTTTAGTGGATTAAAGATAAAATTTACATGAAATATGCATTATTTTAGCACAAAATTAAGAAGAGATGAAATTTTTTAAATACGTTTTTGCATCGGCCTTGGGAACAATTTTGGCTGGAATTATATTAATGGTGATTTTAGTTGGATTGATCGTTGGTTCTATCACTGCTGCTTTTGATGATTTTTCATCTGAAAAGATCGCAAGCATTTCTTCCAACTCTGTTTTAACCTTAAAGCTTGATGGACAAATAATCGAGCGGGATAAAAAAGATGATTTTGAGATTCCGGGATTTAAAGAAGAAAGCGTTGGTCTTAATTCAATACTAAAGAATATAGATAAGGCTATTGAGGATGATAAGATAGAGGGTATTTATTTATCAATTAGTAGCCTTAATGGAGGTATTGCAACGGTAGAAGCTATTCGTAATAAATTGATGGAGTTTAAAAGCAGTGGTAAATGGATTCTTGCTTATAGTGAGTATTATTCTCAGAGCGCCTATTACCTTGTAAGTACTGCAGATGAGGTCTATTTGAATCCGGAGGGAACAATTGCCTTCCAAGGAATCAATTATAAGCCGATGTTTATGAAGGAGATGTTTGAAAAGATCGGAGTGGAAATGCAGATCATAAGAGGAAAGAACAATAAATTTAAAAGTGCAGTTGAACCCTTTATGTATAATAAAATGAGCGATGCAAATCGTGAGCAATCCAATAAGTTGATCTTTTCAATCTGGGATCATATTGTAAACGAAATTGCAGCGTCCAGAGGAATAACGGTTGATGAAGTAAATGAAGTTGCTAATTCCTTAGCAGGGTTTTTTCCTGATAAAGTGTTGGAAGCTGATTTTGTAGATGGCTTGGTCTATCAGGATGAAATGAAGGCCATTCTTGCAGAAAGATTGGATGTAGAAGAATTGGATAGTGATCAACTTGTTGATCTTGACCAATATTCAAGTACAAAGCTTAAAAGAACAAAGTCTTCTGACTTTAAAAAGAAAAAAATTGCCGTAGTATACGCCGTAGGAAATATTCAAAGTGGAAAAGGGGATGACCAAACAATAGGTTCTGATAGAATTGCAGGTGCAATTAGAGATGCAAGGAAAGATACTACGATCAAAGCGATCGTATTAAGAGTTAATTCTCCCGGAGGTAGCGCACTAGCATCTGATGTTATTTGGAGAGAAACTGTATTGGCTGCTGAAGAAAAGCCGCTGGTTGTTTCCATGGGAGATTATGCAGCTTCTGGTGGATACTATATTGCCATGGCAGCAGATAAGATCTATTCAGAGCCCAATACAATTACAGGATCTATTGGTGTTTTTGGTGTAGTACCTAATGCACAGGAATTGTTAAATGATAAAATGGGACTTCATTACGATGGGGTAAAGACCAATACACATTCTGATATAATGGATATTTCGAAGCCACTTACTGATGCTGAATATTCAATAATTCAGGAAAGTGTTGATCATGTCTATTCTTCATTTACTTCTAAAGTTGCAGAAGGAAGAGGTCTTCGTCAAAGCTATGTAGATAGTATTGGTCAGGGTAGAGTATGGACAGGTTTGGATGCCATTGAGAATGGACTTGTAGATGAGATAGGAGGGCTAGAAGATGCTATTGAGTATGCTGTAGAAATGGCTGGCCTTGAAGAATACCGAATCAAAGAACTTCCTATACAGAAAAGTCCGATCGAAGAGCTGTTTGAAGAGCTTGGTGTGCAGGCCTCAGAAAAAATAATGCAAAGTGTACTTTCTGACTATCGCTTGTTACAAGAACAAAGATATATTCAGTCTGTACTTAAAATGAAGGGTATTCAGACTGTACTGCCGATTCGAGTTTCGTTGTAGAAGCCCCTTTTCTTTCTGATCTTTGCGTTTTTACTTTTCGCGGACTTTGCGAGAAATTTTGATTAATAATTTTGTCATGCTACCCTTCGACAGGCTCAGGGTGACATTTTCTACACGATTTTATTTATTTGAGTATCCAACTTTCTATTGACCTACTAAAAACACCGCATTGGCAAAAAGCAATTTTCCGTTTTCCCAGAACGAACGGAACAATGGATTATCCACCATATAGATGATTTTCCCTTCACCTTTACTTTCAACGCCAAAAACCAAAGATTCATTCATCTTATCTATTGCATTGTAACCAGCAAATCCACCCCTTAGTGCATCCTTGCTTTCAATAACAGATACATTCCATCCACTTGTTAAATAGGCATAATGTTGTGTGCTTCTTTTGAGCGTGAAATAGTTCGTACTGTACCCAAAACCAAGAGGGTGGGAAGGATCTAAGCGTGTTTTAAATATGCTACCGTAGATAACATCGCTTACTCGCGTTCTATCTCTGTCTTTATAAAGCTTTAAGTAATCTTTTTCATTTTTCTTTTCTTCTTCTTCTTTTTTCTTCTCTTTCTTTTCCTTATCAGAGACGAACGTCTTTAAATTAAATCCATCCTTATCTACGAAACTACGTAAGGCGTTTTCCATTACGATCAATCTACCTCCATGCGATACCCACTGCTGAATTTCTTTTCTTAAATCATCATTTATTATCTTCCCATAAGATCCATTAGGTAAAATAAGGACATCATAATCATTAATATCGAAGTAACTTAAGTACTCAGAATTGAGTACGCTGACTGGGTAGTCGATCTCTTGCTCAAAGAAATACCAAATTTCTCCAAAAGCAGTTTTATAAATCCCTTTTCCAGATACGATAGCTACTTTGGGTGCTTTTAAATATTTCACAGAGTGAGATCCAAAATCTTTTCCCTTGCTTACAAAACCTGATGATACCGCTTTGAATTCTCTATTGTATTGTTTAGATACCTCTTGAATACTCGTAAGAAATTTCTTTCCTAATTTTTCATTTCCTCTAGC